>NZ_QORN01000033.1:0-36755 GCF_014830205.1 Limosilactobacillus walteri | reverse complement strand
TTTTGTTTCGTGCATTCGCTCTGTTCACGCACTCAACTAGGTCTTAAGACATTAACAACAGGGATCATGAATTACCATTTTCGGTAGCTCATGATCACATTTTTTTCAATACGTACTGTTATTGACTGCTTACATATCTTTCTGGGGAATTACTATAATAAAATCATCAGAATATCTTCTGTAAATTCCATTATATTTGCTAATTGTATCAGCTAACAGATAATCAAATTGGATCATGTATATGTTCGCTAAAACTGCACTAACCGCTGTTCCTTGTGGTATTCCTATACGATTTTTCGGTGATAAGTTTATTATTCCTTGCTTCAACAAATTACCTAATTGCCTTAAATTATTGGTGTATGCTTTGTTTTCTATTCTTCTGTAGGGAAAATCTACCCCAGCACGTGTTAACTGCTTTTCGAAAGTTTTCTTTGTAATAAATCGATAATTCATAATGGATTTAAGCATTCTAATATATGCTTGGTCATATGTATCATCCAATAATTGCTGTATCTGATTCTTTAACATTTTATAATTCAAATTATCAAAAAAATACTTAAAATCTCCTTTAATAATCCAACATTTGTCCTGAGAAGTTATAAAATCAACAGCCTCTTTTGCTACTGTAATATTAGAAATTGGTATATTAAAGTATCATGATGGAAAAAGCTATTCTATAAACTTAATAGCAGTCCCATAGGCACTAAAAGTAAGCATATTGTCACTGTTTCCGTTACCAGAAGCGCTTTGATTTAGTCTTATAGCGATTACCGTATTGGCATCTTGATTAGCGGCATCCATTTTCATTTGCCTAACTGCTAATGTCTTTGCGTTATATTAATTTTAGAATACCCACCAAGCTCACCATTAATAACGTTTTTTAGGCTAGCCCCAATATCACTCAGTGCATTCTTTGATGCAACAAATACCCAAAAAAGTATCACCAATCACTTCGTAGTCTTTATGTGGCTAATTGTCAGAAGTTATTGCTATCATTTTATCTGCTACTAACCCCGCTTGTTTATCCACTTCAGATAATGAATAAAAGTTTTTCTTTTTTGCATGCCAAATTGTTTCTTTTGGGTATATTTTTGATAGTCAGATGTAATTCCTTTAACGTTTACTTTAAGTACATTGAATAGTTCAGATACAGGTAATTGTCCTTCAGTTTTACTAACGATGCAAATTGATATTTTAGGTAGCAATATAATTTTTCTTTTAACTTTTCTTGATTTTTATTACTTCTTTTGTCTTATCTATCACTTTGTTTTTATACTCTACTACATTCTTTATTGTTAGCTTCTGGATTGCTTTAATATAGCTTTCCATGTATTGAAAATCAATATTTCCTTGATTGTTTACAGGTAAAGAAATAGTATCCTTTTTGATTTTTGTTTTAGAAATTGAATCACCCCAACTATACTTTTGAGATAAAGCTTTTCTAATTGCACCAACAAAATATTGTTGAATTAATGGTGTTCTATACTTATCTTGCTTAAAATACAATGCTAAATTATGACTATCATTTGAACAGAAGTCTTTTTCTTGGTAACTAACCACCATTGTTTTGCCACCTATAAAAGCACAATTTCCTTCATCTATCCATTCTTCGGGACAATTAATGTATGAAAACACTGCATTATTACCTTCAGCAGCAGTTAAATATGGCGTATTGCCTTCAGGCAACTTCTCAACTTGACTTTTTAAAATACTATGTGTATTAACGACTTGAAAAATATTCCAAATTTTATAATCTTTAAATTTTGGTTTATAGGATAAAGCCTTTCTATCACTATCCGTTAATTCATAGTCATCTAATCCAGTAACAGTTAAATAGTTTGCGAGTGCCTTCACTCGATCTTGTTCGAGTGCCTTCACTCGATCTTGTTCGAGTGCCTTCACTCGATCTTCCATATATTGAAAATCAATTTCATTGGTTTTCAAATTAATGGGCAACTCTATTTCTAGCGATGAAATGTTTTCTAATGCAAATGAATCTTGGCCCCATGTAAAAGTGCTAAATATTTTTCTAGCAGTTGCTATTAAATATAGAGCAATTCTATAGTTTAACTTTTTATTTAACTTAGGATTTAATTTGAATATTTGTATTTTATCACCAGTGAAATATTCTTTATCCTGATAATACATAGTTCCTGTATCTTGTCCAAATGATATAGTATTAGCAGGATTTAAATACTTTTTTTGATGATTTATATACCCTCTAATTCCATTATTCCCCTCTCCTCGTGTTACATAAGGGTAATGACCACCAAAAGATATTGTATTAGCATTTATTTTCTTTTTAGTTGGACATATTTGAAATATTCCATCATCAGAAACCTTTATAAATTTACCACGTGAGTAATAACTACTTGCTAATGCAACTTTTTTAAATTTTGTCATTTTCTTCACCAGTACTTTTTAGTAGTTCATTAACTTTCCAGCCTAAATATTCAGCAACGACCCTCTTAAAATCATCTTCTGTAGGTGTAGTATCAATAACTTGATGTTGTCCAAAAGTCCAATCATTACCTTCTAACGAAACAGAATCTTTTATTACTTTTCCATTTTTTTCAGTGTAGTAATCTGTTTGTGGCTTTTTGCCTAAAAGAATAGCTTCTACTTCCGCATATCTTTCTTTTGCATGGTCAGTATTACGTAGATTAACTTCTTGACTAGACTTTTTACGATTTTGACGAGTATAACCATCTTCTGACATATTAATAAAAGTCACTAGATTATCTTTATCATGTGGTTCAGCTACTTTAAATACATAGATAGCAGTTTGAACACTTGCTCTTCCACTAAAAAGATCATTAGGCATACGAATTGAAGCAACTAATGTATTATTCTTCAAGATATTTTTAGTATATGGCAAGCCATTACCACTACCAGCATTTTCTTGAATTAAAATTGCTGCATATCCTTCTGTCATTTGAGATAAAGCTTCTTGTACAAAAATAAAGCCTTTACCTTCTGCAGAATATGGTGGATTTAATAAAAAGACAGTAGCAGGAAAATCTTCACCTAATTGTTCATAATACTTGTGTGAATCTTCTCTATACATATGGGTCGAACCATCACCCATGAGAATCATATTCAAAACAGCAAGAATATAAATATTACCAAGAATTTCAACACCAAGTAACTGATTTTCTTTAATATTTGTTATTTTTTCTTCTAATTCATTTTTATCTTGAATCTTACTTTCAGCATCTTTGATCATAATATCCATTGCTGAAACTAAAAAACCACCTGAGCCCATTGCTAAGTCCCACACAAATGAATCTTTATTAGTTCTTGCCAGTCTAGCCATAAAATGAGTTACATAACTTGGAGTTAAGACCACATCATTAGCTTTATCGTTATCAATTGAAACCCAATCACTCAACGAGTTTAAAATCTTGCCAGTAAAGTCTAAATGTAGATTGCTTTCAAGTAATGGAATAATATCTTGACTGATTTGAGCAAATAAACTCTTAATTAAACTTTCTCCATTTGACGGCTGCCACATTGTTTTATTTTTAAAAACATTACCTAATAAAGAAGTAATTAAATCTATTTTATCGGTTGTTGCATGACGAGCAGTTAAAAATACTTTGATATGCTCTAGAACTATTGAGCCGTCATTCCAAGTCTCACTATCATTAGAGCTTAAATCTGATACTTCTAAACGCTTAACCCCATTAGTTGCAAGTCCAGCCATAATTAAACCAGTAAATACATATAACTTGTCATTAGTACTTAAAGTAGTCTTTAATGATTTATCATCATACAAGCGTTGGTGAATGGATTTAATTTTAGATTCTAATTCATTCTCTGTAGTAGCTTTAATTGATTCAATTTCTTCTTCTGTTAAATTTAAATTATCAAAAATTTGAAAAAGTTTATTTATATTGTTCTTTTTTAAAAGGACTAAAGATGAATCTAATACTTCAACATGCTTGGGTACAAAATTATTCTTTTTAGAAACATAATAAGCTTTACATTCTGGATTTATGACTTGCCCACTATTGTTTAAAGTAGTTCCATTAACTCCAATCACTAATACTTCTTCATAATTAGAATACTTCAAAATAGCCTTACCATAGTGTAAAGCACCATTAGTAGCATAGGTAGTAATAGCTGAATAATTTTTGTCACCTTTTTTATGAGGATTTTTCGCATTAGGTTTAGAATCGGAAGCAAAAACTGTTTCTTGAACAATTCGTCCGTTCTTATCTAACTTTTCAAGCTTATTCTTTCCACCCTTAGCTTCAATTATGACAGGAATTCTACGTGAATGATTATCTTCTAGTAGTAATTGAATATCTGGATAATTGTTTCCTTTTCCTCCTGACTTAGATTCTGCTTTACTTAACGCATTAGAAATATCACTATTAACATTCTCTGTTTTTCCAAAATGTCTAATTCTATATTCGTCAAATTTTGCTTTATAATATTCTTCCACTTTTTCTTCAATACTTCTTGACATAATATGCACCTTATTTATCATTATTTTTAACTGTTTTATTATCTGTTAATTCTCGCTTTGTCCTCAATATATATTCTTAAACTCAAGCAAAAATTTCCGTAGGACTGTTCTTGAGAACTCCATGAGGATTTCCTATTCGTGACACTACTCTTCTTGTACATTATTTGGCCACGGCAAAAAGCCTGACGAATCTTGAGAATTGATCTCTGGTAGGTGATCAAATAAGTATTTTAGTACTGCCGAATACATACAATACCTCTTTCTTTAACTTGATTAACTCCTAATTACCTAATTCGTATTAATATCTTCAACAATAGGAAATATATCCTTAATATTTTTAACTAAATTTGAATCTTTATAATTTTGGGTTTCGTATATCACATATAAATGTTCCTTTGCTCTCGAACAAGCAACATACAAAAGATTCCGCACTTGATTAAATCGTTTTTGATCCTTATTATTAAGACTCCTAGTATTATTAAAATTTGAAAAAAAGTATCTGCAATAATCTTTTTTCCGTGCAAAATCATCTTGTAACACGACGACAACATTTTCAAACTCAAGTCCTTTAGAACCATGCAGAGTATAATAGCTTATCCCTGTATGTATATTTTCATCGTAAATGTAATCATACCAGTTCTTAAATTGATTGAATTTGATTTCGAAAAATTTATCTAAGAATTCTGAATATTCCCCATTTTGGAAATACAAATACTCGAATGCACTATTTTTTATAAAAGACATAGGGTCATCAACCTTATGATCTATAAAGAAAATTTTTCTGATAATACTACTATCTATTTTGTTTACCTTTTCTATGCAGTTTCCCAAAGCCATTGTTTCACAATTAGCTAGTTCATGTCTGATAGCTTTAATGAATCTACTTAGTTCATTAAATGTAATATGACTAGTGGACTTCGACGTAGAATCAATAAGTTTATTTACAGTTGAATTATCGTCAAAAATTCTAATTATAAATTTAATAAAACTTAGAATTTCACGAAAAAACCAACCAATATATTGCTCGTTCTTTTGCAAGAACTCGCTATTAAGATTGCCCCGATTACCCCCACTAAATCTCGGCGTTTCAGATATTACAGCTAATAGCTTCTCAAAACCACGCTTTTCACAAATATCCTTATTTTTTAACAGTAAACATGCAGTATTCACATTAAGTCTGTGTTGTTTTAAGAATTTTTCCAGATCAACCTCATTACTTGATAAATAAAATCTACATAAATCACCATTATTATCTTTATAAATCGATTTCTGGTTAAATCCATCATTTCTGATTTTTCCAATAACAGAAATAATTTGATGAGTAGAACGTCTATTGAATTTCTTTCGAATAAGCGTATACTTATCTTTCTTTGGTAGGTTTCCAACCCCATTTTCGTATATATTTTGTAATGAATCTCCAAAATATCCAACTACGAATTTTTTGTTTTTATTGCTAGCATATTCTTTAGCACTGCTAATAATGTCAATTACTTTTTTATCAGTATCTTGGTACTCATCAATAAATATATAGGGATAGCTATTCACTAATAAACGCTGCAAAATATTATTTTCTTCAATAATATTTTTACAATACTCTAATAGAGAATCATGGCTAATAATATATTTTGCCAAGTCATCTCTGTTTCGAGTCGGATTATACTCAACCTTAATTTCATTTGGATGTTTTTCTAAAGCTTCTTGATAGCTATCTAATTTATTGACACTTCTGACTACTTTCTTAAATTCATCAACGCTACCAAAACACTTATCAAAAAAAACATCATAATTTATGACAGGTGTTTTAAAAGGAGTAGCTTTTTTACTATAATTTGAGTAAAAAACATTTAAAAATTGTTCATTACTTATTTTCTCTTCAAATACATTTTTATCTAATGAATGTTTCTTCAAGAATTTATCTTCTAATTCTTTAATTTTTGCTTGCTCATTTTCAATAGCCTTTTTATTCTGTTCAACTAGCATTCTTTGTTGTACTGAAATAAAATTCCATAAAAATTCATGAATAGTAGAAATTACTACCTCCGAATTATGACCAATTCGATTTATAAGCTCCTCCTTTGCTGCATTAGTATATGTAATACATAGAATTTTTTGGTTACGATTTCTTAAATTTTTACCTTTACCCTGCAAAATATATTCAATAGATTTATGAAGAGCATATGTTTTCCCAGCACCTGCACCAGCATCAAAACAAAAACTTCTAAATTCATCTAAACAGTTATTAATTTGTTCTTGAATTTCTAACTCTTCAATTCGATTTGCCTCAGTAATTTCTTTTTTCATATTACTTTTCCTCAAAAGATTCACGTAACTCTTGCAATGCTAAAGAAATATATTCAGGCTCTTTTATCATAAAACCATCTTTTATTACTGGATAATAGACTAAGTCAGTTGAAAATTTTTCTTTTCCTTGTGCACTTGCTATCCCATACTGGTATTTAAATGAATTTTCTAAAAAAGATTCCTTTTCTAATTTTTCTTGAGAGTATGCCCGAGGATGGATATCACCTAACAAAGTTATGAGGGAACTTTGAAGATTACGATCTTTACCATTAGTTAAAATAATAGCTTCCTCAAAGCTAGTAGCATAACTACCATTAATTTTTCCTTGAGAGTAAATAGAAATGTCAGTTTCAGAAAGTTTAATTCTTAGATATTCCTTTTCGCCAATAGAATCAACTATCTCCTCGTTTATAGCGTTGTTATCATCGTCAGCAATATTATTAGATTGTTTTATAAATGCCTTTAGTGCACCATTTGTCGTTAAACAGTCATTGCTATTTGCACAATACCCCGCTAAATCCTTTATATTGTCCTCTATAGGTTTGTTATTGTCATCTTTCTCTCTTCTTATATCTAAATCAGTTAATACAACAGTTCTCACCTTGATGAGTTTTAATAGGCTAATAAATTTATGGGCAAAAGCGCCGTCTATTCTATAAACCTTAATATGATATGTATTTAGCTCCTCTTTATCAATAAGGTATCTCAGATAAGTTTCTTCAGACATCCCTTCTACTAAAATAATAGCATCAGCGAAAAAGACATCAATCGCCTCTAAACGTAAATACTTTTTAATGTATTCATACTTTTTATCTTCTCCATCTATTAAAATTTCATCCATAATATTTACAATTATATTTTGACCATTAGGCGAACCTAAATAAATAATATTATTGAGCGTATTTCCAGATTGAATTTTACTATTTAGTATATGCGAAGAGTGCGTAGTAATTAAAAGCTGAAAGGTATCAAATTCATTCTTTTTTCCTAAAAGCATGGCAATTGCTTTTGCAATATTCTTTATGAATTGTTCTTGCATTTGCGGATGCATAAATGATTCAGGTTCTTCAATACAAAGTATATTGATGGCACCATTAATATCATCTTCTTTATAAAGCTCAAGGTAATCGACAATTTTAGCAATAATTACCATCAAATTAGTGTAACCCATTCCATATTGAGATTCTGGAATATTATTACTATTTTCTTGGTACTCATAAATTATGTTATTAGTAAAGATCTTTTCTAAAGTAACATCTGGATATAGATTCATCTGTAGATTCCTTGATGATTCAATTGCTGAAACAGCATTTTGTAAAATCCCTTTAACATTTTCATCTACCATATTTTTGATTTGAGAACTTAAGCTATCGACTATTTCATTAATGCCATCTAAATGATTATTTTTTGCATACGTTAGCACGATTTTACTATATGCCTTTGATAAAGTATCAGCATTTTTAATAGTGTTTGCCTCAACAACATCAACTTTAAGCAATGGTACTAGCGAAAACTGCTCAGCTGGTTCATCTGATTCAAGAGGATAAAAATTGAGAATATAATAATCATCATCAAAAAGAGTTAAAAATTTCCGATAGTTTAGTTCTTTATAATATGAGGTTTCTTTACTATTGTCTTTATTATATTCAGACTCCTTTAAGATATTTAATTCAGCTATAAATTTTTCTGCATTTGCAACTTCATATCTAATTATAATCGTCACTTCGGCAATATCCGCGTCTACATTATTATTCTCTATTTCAGTTAAGCCGCCAATGACCAATACATCTTTAAAATTTGAGATATTATCATTTCCATCATCTATCCCAATTTTTAGCTCAAATTCCATATACGGTAAATCTTTAGGTGAGATTTTCTTATCCAATGAAGAATTTAAAATATATTCATCATACCATTTATGTAAGTAGTTCAAATTAAAATCGGTATAGCTAAAGGCGTTTCGACTGCCACATCTTTTACTTTGTAATACATTCAATAACTTAATAACAGTACTTTTTCCTGCGTTATTCTTTCCGACTAATAACGAGGTGCTTTGTGAAATGTATTTTTCCGTTTCTTCAATATTTTCGTTATTTGCACTAGTCATATTTTTTGGCCACCTACTATGTGCAAACTTGAAAATCTGACCTTCACCAGATTCTCCATAACTTTCAAATTTTCGATAATTTTTTATTGACAGGCTCTTCAAATACATCCTTACTCCCCCTATGCATAATTATCAAACTCAAACATATGTTCAAAGTATACCACACAAAAAAACAGCGTCCAAGCCGTTTTCATTCTACTCTTTAATCCCTCCCATAAACTCACTCAACGCAGTCTGCCAATCCACAATCTCAAACCCAGTGTCTTCTGCCTTCTTCAAGCTCATAACTGAATGACGAGGACGGTAAGCTTTGGCTGGATATGCTGAGGAATCAACAGGAGCGACTTCAACATCTTTATCCTTTAAGATCTCGGTAGCGAATTCGTACCAGGAACAACTATTTTCATTTGATAACTGGTAAATACCGAATGGCTGATCATGATCGACCAAATAAGTCATAAATTCTGCTAGGGTTCTAGTCCACGTTGGGCGGCCAAATTGATCGTTAACGACGGTGAGCTGATCATGGTCTTTGGCAAGACGAAGCATTGTGTATACAAAATTCTTACCGTATTTACCAAAAACCCAGGATGTCCGAATGATGTAGTAATCAGTTAAGATTTCTTGGATTGCTTTTTCACCGGCAAGTTTAGCTTTACCATATTCATTCCGTGGATTAGTGGGCGCATCAACCTCATATTCACCTTTGTTGGTCCCATCGAAAACATAATCCGTACTGATATACACCATTTTAGCGCCAACCTGTTTAGCGGCTTCCGCAATATTACGGGTTCCATCTACGTTTACTTGCCAATTGAGGTCTTTAGCAACATCTTCAGCATTATCAACGGCGGTATAAGCAGCACAATGATAAATCACTTTCGGCTTAAGCACGCTAATCTTCTCATTCACAACGGCTTGATCAGTGATATCCAATTGTTTTGAATCAAAGGCGTCGTATGCAATTCCACGTTCATCTAATAGATGCCGTAATTCAGAACCAAGTTGTCCATTAGCACCCGTGATTAAAATCTTTGTCATTAGTTTCTCCTTCATGAATGTTATAATTTAGATGGCAACAGCTCTCAATGTTCTTTCCATATTTGTTCCTGTTGTCTTTAAACTAAGAGTCGTGATTCTCCGTCTTTGCGGTATCACGACTCTTTTCATTTATCAATTATTGACCGTTTTTCGCATATTTTGCTTCCACGGCCGCTTTTTCATCTTTCCACCAGTCTTGATGTTCCGTATACCAGTCAATGGTGTGTTGTAAGCCAGTCTTGAAGTCAGTAAATTCAGGCTCCCACCCCAATTCCGTCCGCAATTTAGTTGCGTCAATGGCATACCGTAAGTCATGACCAGGACGATCCTTAACATGGTCATAAGCATCTGTTGGCTGACCCATTAATTTGAGGATCATTTCAAGCACTTCTTTATTATTCTTTTCACCGTCAGCCCCAATGAGGTAGGTCTCACCAATCTTACCCTTGGTTAAAATATCCCATACTGCCCGCGAATGGTCATTCGTGTGAATCCAGTCCCGAACATTCTTGCCGGAACCGTAAAGCTTGGGTCGAATACCACTTAGGATATTGGTAATCTGACGAGGAATGAACTTTTCAATGTGTTGGTAAGGACCGTAGTTATTGGAACAGTTGGAAATTGTCGCCCGTAAACCAAATGACCGCACCCACGCCCGCACTAATAAGTCGGAGCTAGCCTTTGATGAAGAGTAAGGACTGGAGGGGCGGTATGGTGATTCGTGAGTAAATTTCTCCCCCTTGCCCTCACCATGACCTGGTAAGTCTTCCCGTAATGGTAAGTCCCCATATACCTCATCGGTTGAAATATGGTGGTAACGGACATCATATTTCCGACAAGCATTGATTAAAACTGAAGTCCCGACAATGTTGGTTTGAATAAATGGAGTTGGATCAATCAAGGAGTTATCATTATGACTTTCCGCCGCATAATGAACGACCGCATCAGCTTGACTAACTAACTTATCAACTAAGTCCTTATCACAAATGTCCCCAACTACGAGTTCAACCTTATCTTTTGGCAAGCCATCAAGGTTAGCGGGGTTCCCAGCGTAAGTTAGCTTGTCAAGAACCGTAATATGTTCGACTTCCGGGTGGTGGTTAACAACATAGTGAACAAAGTTGGAACCGATAAAGCCAGCCCCACCGGTAACGATAATATTCTTAAATGTTTCCATAACGGCCTCGCTTAAATCTCACCGTAAACAAACGGATTATCCTTTTCAAATTCGGTCAAGGTTGGTTGAGCGACATCTTTTTTAGAAATAAAAAGCTTATCAAATCACACTTACGTTAATCAATTGTTAATTCTGATCCTTCTTTGGTATCTTAGATAAAATTCTTTGTAACAATATAGTTATAGGCCTTAAAATCATAAATTCTTTGTTGCATTACGTCCAATATCGGCAGATACTCAAAATATAAGGACACATTAATTGTAGAAAACTCAAACGGGGATCGAGTAGTACAATCCTCGCCTTATAAGCTAAATGACTAATAATAATTACTGCTCAAGGCGGTTAAATCGTGATCATTCTAAATAATGGTACGTTAGATCCAAAACGAATGAATAATCCGGTAACCTGACTCTAGGAAGCAATTCCTCATTCAGCTTGAATCAGTTATAAGCGCAAAAAATAAGTATCATCAAGTTTACCACAATTGAATTACATTGAGCAGTGAAATGCCAAGATAATAAAATTAGGACAACTTAACATGATGGAGAGAAGTGACTTAAAATTCATGACATATTTATTTACGCTGAAAGTAGTTTAACTTAGTTAAGCCCCCATTTGTAGTTTAATCACTTAGAGTTTACTTGTATTATCCTTTTTTATTAAGTATTATGTACTAGCACTACGAGTATAAGAAATATTTTTGTTATGATGGACTTCACTTAGTCACAACTTTAATTAGACCTATGTCAGAGAGCTTATTACCCTTACCGTTTAAAAACTCAACAAAATCGAAATCATCCAATTTACTTTTACCAGTTAATATCACTTTGTTCTCAAATGGTAACTGATCAAATTCCTTCAGCATCCCAATATTCGCTCCATCTCGGTCCGTCACTATGATAAAAAGTTAGATAAATTTACTCTTATCTTCCTTTCATCTCATTTACTCATGGCATCTTAAAATGACATATAATGTAGAAAATATAACTTAATTTTCATTTTTTATCACCTAAAGATACCAACTGGATAATCTAATTTTGAGTTTTTTTCTTAATTAAAAGTGCAGAATTTAAAAAATCAGATGTTTTAAACCAAAGATTAATAGTTGTTGACAAAAACTTTAGACCTAATTTAGGATATATTACTCCTTCAGCACATTTTGAAGCCAAAATTGTAAAATTTTCATTTTTTAATCTTTGTTTTCTCTTATCATTCCTACTATTTTTATTAAGTAGATCATTTCTAGACACTAATTTCCCACTTAATTTTACTTATTCCCATATTAAATAGCCTATCTAATAGTATCCTTCTTAGAAATTCAATTGCGATACAAATTAAATAAACTCCGATTGTAGTAATAATTAGATTAACTATCAATAAATTACTATTCCAATATAGATTAGAGTGGAATACTTGACGGTATAACAATTTATTAAATGGAACGTTAACGTCAATAATATATACTGCAAATGTGTAAGTTGCTAGCTGATTAATCCAATTATGATGTCCAATATTTATGTGAATAAAAAATTCAAATAACGCAATGCTGCTAATTAAATTAAAAATTGAAGAATAACTATAAGCGCGATCTGCAACTATACTAAATCCAAACGTCAAAACAGTAGTGATAAAATAGATGAGTAGATAAAACCACTTGCTTATATTTACATTATATAACCTAATATATGCCCCTACTAAATACAAATTAATAAAGTTAATAATTCCATACCCCGAATCAGCAAGAGTTACATTAGTAAAAAATGTTGGCCAGCAGTAAAAGAAGATGAAATTTATCATTAATAAAATTTGTAATTGACGTTTTGAAATAGTTCCCAATAATTTATTAATATAAGGAATCAGTAAATAAAGGATGGAATATATAACAACAAACCACTGACTAAAACTTAACGTAATAATCATCCATATTCCATTTAGACTCATCAAAGTTCCCTTATAAAATAATATTGGCATCGTCAATACTAGACCATAAAAAAACATTATAAGGAACAATTTTACAGTTTTGTTCACATTGACGCTATTTTTCTTATATGAAAAGTAGCCCGTGATTAGAATAAAAGTATTCACAGCCACTATACAAAGCGATTCCATAAAATGACTTACATATAGTTCTGTCATCTTTGAATGTGATAAAGCACCACCCATTTCACCATTCAAATAATGCAAGATAATAACCATTAAAATTAAAACTATTCTTAGCATTTCAATATTAGATTGTCTCTTACTTGCTTCCATAATTCCCTTCCTAGCATAAATAAAAAAACAGAAGATTAGCATATGCTAATCAACACTAAAACATATCTTTTATTTTTTTTAATGAGAGATATGTTTTAGGAAAATGATGATAGAAATTTCTAACAAACTTTCCACTATTACTCATTCTATTTGAGTCTCCCCAATTTTTACTATATTGCTGAATGGCAACAGTTCTTTTCGTGATATGGCCACCACCCCACCAGTGTAAAGGAGCAAAATAATCTGACGGAAAAATATACACATAATCATCCAATACTTGTAAGCGATTATTTATTTTTAGCCCATATTTGGTAAAATAATTAGAAATAATTTGTGTTGTTACAAAATCATAAATATTATCAGGATCAAAATTTAATTCTTGATATACATTTATAATATTACCTATATGTTTGTCCTTTTTTTCCGCGCCAATTATTAAACCACTATTTATGAGACCTGGTGTTTCCATTCCCCATATACTTTTGTATTTCAAAAATGGGTCTAAGGATTTTAATAATTTAACATCAGTATCAAAATAAAATCCACCATTTTCATAAATCGTAACTAGTCTAATTAAATCACTGGCAAAAGCCCAATTTTTAGAATTATACGCATCTTCTATAAAACAATATTTAGATATATCAAAATTAGTTTCATCAATCCTCACAATATCATAATCTGGATTAGTTACTTTCCAGCTTTCAATATTATTCTTTATATTCAAGCTAAGGGGGGTACCTCCTAACCAGATGTAATATATTTTTTTAGGAATCATAAAATTAACCTCGCTTAAATAACCACAATCTATATTCTCTTAACAATTTTGTTTATCAAACCTAACATAAACTTAAATTCATTAGTACGATGGAAAACTATAGCTATCATAATTATTCCAATTATAATAATTTCAAAAAGGCACATTAAAAAATGAATATAAACATTATTAATAGTGACATTTATCGTCCTATCAAATACAAACAAGATTAACATTTCTAAGAAAAATGCAAATAAGCAAACTAGGTATTGTTTGAAATATGATAAAACTTTTGCCTTAAATCCATAATGAAAAATTATATATGGATCTTGCCAGCCAACTGTCAAAATAGTTGAACAAATTGTACCAAGCACAACACCAGCAATTCCTAAATGTATAAATTTCAAAAAGATAAAAGATGCCACAAAATTAACAATAACTTCATTAACAGAAAATAGTTTCATATATTTAGCAAGTCCGTAAACAGCGACAAAATTCCACCCTAGCATTCGATAATTCATAAAATAAAACGAAAGAGCAATTAGGAATACATCTAGCTTAGGTAAAACATATTTTCCACCAAGCCAAATAGTGATTACATCTTTGCTTAAAAACATAATACTAAGACAAGCAAAATTTAAAATTATAAAATTCAAGAATTGTAGTTTATAAAAAAGATTTTCCGCCTCTGATGAATCTTGCTCAATGGAATAATTTCCGATACTCCCAGTTGATGCACCAATAACCTTTGTCATTAATTGCTGAATTACATTTATAATCGTTAAATAGTTTGCATAGAAACCAACTTGCACAACATTAGTAAAGGCTGAAAGAAGCATACTATCTGTCCCAGTTACAATTACCCCACTCATTCGTAAAAACATATTTCCTACAACATTTGCGAACAATTCTTTTAACTCTTCGTAGGAAAGTTTTTCACGATATTTTTTATAATCTAGCTTATACCTTCTATTTACGTAAAACGATACAAATAGATTAGTTACAAAACTTGTAAAAACATATAAAATCGCATATAAAATTGGGTCCTTAAATAGTTTTACTGTAACAATCTGTACTATCATCATCACATAACATACAGCCAAATTAATCCATGAGTAAATTCTATTTTGTTGATCAGCATATAGTAAAGATTGATTATAAGAGAACAAGTAACTTGTAACTGTCCCCATTAAATAAACAAAGAAAATAATATATACGTGCGGATAATTAATTGATGAATGTAAAAAGACTCTTAAAAATGGTATCACAAATATACCTAATGTAAAAATTATAATTGCAATAATTCTATATATTGTTCGATAATAACGCATCAAGATTGTTATTTTTCTTCGATCATTTTCAGCAAGTGGTCGATACATCATAAAAATAATAGCGGTTCCAATTCCTAAATCTGCTAGAGATAATACACTTAGAATATTACTATACAAGGAAGTAATCCCTAAATATGTAACTCCCAAGTAGCGAACCATGTAATATCTATTAATAAATTGCAACGGAAAAATCAAGATACTGACAATCAAAGTTGCCATGACATTCCTCGTCGCTAACTTAGTTCTACTAGCCACTATTACACCGCCTAAATAGTCAAGTTTTTATTACGAATCCAACTTGGGTTATAAGCCAAAAATGCTAATATTATTGCAAAGCTTTCATTAATATTTATAAGAACATTTTCTGAGAAACCTGCAATTTCAAATGACAGCATAAAGGCTAAGATCACAAAATTATTATGTCTTATCAATTTAAAATTAGCTAAGCACAGTCCCAAAACTATAATAGCAAGCCATATCTTCCCTTGAAATAAGCCAAGATAAATATATCCTCCGTCAAAATATCCACTAAATATTTTATTATTAATTTGCCAATTATTTGGAAACAATGTTAAAGGGTAATTAGAAGCATAGTAATTCCAAATATAGATTCTAGCACTAAGCAAATTATTCAGCTTATTAATCCAATTTGCAGATGTAATACTAAAAGCATATGATACGTAGAAAGAAAAAATTGCTAAAATAAGTGGTGTGATAATACAAATAAGCTGGATTAATTTAACTCTTCTTATCGTCTTTTTTGCAATAAATAAAATTAAAAAAGAGAGTATCATTACTATTGCAGTTGAATCATTGAATAAAAATTTTTCAACAAATACTACACCAATTAAAAATAATGTATTTAATTTATTTACTATAAATTCACCATCATTCTTAAAAAAAATACACAATGCAAAAACCGCAAGTATCATTCCAGTCATATTTTCGTTAACAAAACCGAAAGTAAAACTCCCAGTTTTAGAATTATACATAGGCAAAAAACCAACCATAGCAGCAAAAATTCCGAAAATTAACTGGCTAGCAGACAAATATTTATAAATATATACAATATTTTCTACTTTAACGCTGAAAAATGCGATCCCCAAACTAACTACACTTAAAGCAAAGTAACTAAATCTAAATATAAAAAGGAGTAATACCAAAAATAGTAAAAAAATCAAACTGGAAAAATCCCTTAAACTAGTAATATACCAAACGATTCCTACTATCATTATTGCTATTGTTGCTATAAATTCGATTAAGCTATATGTAGATGAAGCATTCACTGCATATATATTACTAGCAATCGAATAAATAACTAATAGTCCTAAAATCATCTTTTCATATAACGTTACGTTGTTTGAATTAGCTATTTGCATAGTTACTCCTTTACGGTAGAACCTTATTCATATAATATAAAATATTCAAATTAATAAAGGCTAACCTGTCTCTAATATTTCTTTTTAAATTAGCTGATTGTTCAATTTTCTCATACATTCTGAATTGTTGTTGGAGATAATGACACATATCGTTTTCAGATAAGATAGACTGATGACTAATCCACTTATTGATAATCCAATCCTTATATTTTTGAATAGAAAGTCGATATAGCATTTCATCTTTATTTTTAAACAAATCAATCCATTTGTGCATGCTATAATCATCATCTTTAATTTTCTGAATTGACATTTTTGAATGCATAATACTGTTATTTCTTTGAACATAATCATAAAGCGCTTCATGAACAATAGCCGCTTTATTAACATTCAAAAACAAAAAAGGAAAAATAAGACCATCTTCATAATACCTACCTTTTTCAAATCGTAGGTCATTAAAGAGGGTAGCCTTATAGATTTTGTTCCAGGCACAACCTAAACTCCAGCCCAATTTTTTATAATCAAACGACAGTTCAATTACCTCACGCCCTGTTAAAATTTTTTCATCTGTCATTGGCAGTGTATTCTTATCGATCAATATCCCATCAGCATTTACATTCGAAAAACCACAAATAGCAACATCTGTTGCATATTTAGTTATAGTTCTATAGAGCTTTTCTACATAGTTTTTTTCAACATAATCGTCACCATCAATAAAAATGAGATACTTTCCCTCAGCCCTATCTATTCCGTAATTTCTCGCATCAGACAAGCCACCATTAATTTTCTTAAAATACTTAAATCGCTTATCTCGAACTGTATAATTCTTACAGATATCATCACTATTATCACTTGATCCATCATCTACTAGAAGTACTTCAAAATCTTCATAGGATTGTTTTTGAATGCTTGAAAGACATCTATCGATCCATTTTTCAACATTATATATTGGAACAATGATTGATATATTTTTACTACTCATAATATTCCTCTTAATTATTAATACTCATGGCCTTTTTTATTAACGAAAAATACTCAAATTCGTTTTGCGGGAATGTCTTACTCTTATTGAAATTGCTGATTCCCATTTTTTCTCTCAATTGTATATTCTTAGAAAGAATTTCTATTGAGCTAGCTAAATTATGGACAAAGTTTGATTCCTTGTTCACAATAATTGATCCATCCTTCGCTAACACTTCAGGTAAGGCTCCAGAATTTGAAGCAATTACTGGCTTTCCCATTTTCATTGCCTCTAAAGCTACTAATCCGAAAGCTTCCTCAACCTGACTTGGAATAACTATGCAATCAGAAATCGAATATAGGTCTGTTAACTCCTGGTTAGGAACATATCCTATAAATTTCACCCTATTCTTTAAGTTAGCTTTTAATTCAGTTATCTTTTCAAAATGCTTTTGTTCAACTTTAGTGTGAAAAAAAGCATCGCCAACAACTAATCCTTTTATTGTGTCATCATTTTTTCTTATCTCTTTAAAAGCTTCTAACAACCGATCGGCCCCCTTATCTCTATCGAGGCGACCAATATAAGTAAATATAATATCATTATCCTTAAAATTAAATTTGTGCCTAATTTTTAGTCGCTGTTCTTTAGATAAAGAGCCCGAAAATCTATTTGGAACAAAATTATAAACTACCGCTACTTTTTTTGCTCCATAGTTTTTTAATTTGTCTTTCAAAAACTGACTAACAGTAATTATCCCATTACTAGTTTCTATTATCTTTTTTGTTTTATACTTAGTTTTAGCAAAATCCCCATTATCAAAGTCATTATGTAAATGAAAATAAAGTTTTTCACGAGTTATTTTTTTTAAAATAGTAGCGTAAATATCCATATTATTTTCTACAAGAACCACATCATAGTAATTTTTTTTATACAGTCTTCCCATGTGAAAGGATATATAGTTAAACGATGTTTCTTTATGGAAAACCTTACCTACCGTTCTAAAAAACAGACTGAAAACTCTTAAAGGAAAGTCATACCATGTTTTTTTATAACTAAGTATTTTTGTATACTTATAGTTATAATTCTCAATTTTTTTATCGTAAACGGTGTATAAGTCTATATCAAAGTCATGACTTTTCTCATTAGCCTTAATTATATAAGTTATTAATTGCTCAATCGCCCCACCCTTAGTAGCTGGAACTGGCTGAAAGCCAGGAGTTATTATTGCTAATCTCATAAATTCCTCTCACTTATGTACTTTACTTATAAACTGTTTTGAATAGTTAACTCCTCTTCTATTTGCAATATTCCCATATAAAATTGGAAACAGCTTTCTCATCTCGTGCTTTGCTGCACCATAAACACCCTTATTGCTGGTACCCCATGAATTATCAAATAGATGTTCAGTATAATTTGCTTTTCTATTTCGAGTTGGATAGCAAAAATAATCTCGTGGAAAAACTTTAATGGTCTTATTCCCGAAATCAAGGCTTTGCATCTTACCATTTAATTCAAAATTTGGTATTTTGTTAAGAAAAATATTAGTTACAAAAGGATTACTAGTCATTCTAAAAAGATCTTCTTTATTTTTATGATCAGAATATTCTGATAAAATTACATCTAAAAAAGGTTGATTGGGAGCAGCACCAAAGAAAGAAGTTAATAAACTATTATCATACATAAACCCCCAAATCATATTTTTATTTAAAAGAGGAGATAAATCTTTTTTTATAATCATATCTGTATCTAAATAAAAGCCACCATATTTATTGATCACATCATACCTTAGCTCATCAGTTGCATATCCCCAATCCTTATCTTCCATTTTTTTCTGAGTAAACCAAAATTGATTAAAATCATAATTACTCTCATTCCAAAACATGAACTTCCAGTCAGGTAGAACCCTCTTCCACTCATTTATACGCATTTTTACATTATTAGGAATTTCCGTTCCAACCCACGAATAATGTATTATCTTCGGTATCATAATATATCTCCCTTATCTTATTTCAACTTACATTATCTTTGAATATATAAGCCTCAATACCTTTATATTATTATTTATCAAAAGTAAGTACTGTATTCTTCTCTTTATTTTCTGCTTAAAAGTAATATTGCTAGACATCTTATATGTTTCAATATATTGTTGCCTAGCTTTATAATAATTAAACATATTATTTTTTCTTAGTGAACATACTATAACACCCATCAATTCAGATAATTCTTTAGAATATAGATTGGGAATAATACTGCTTAGTTTATTTCTATTTTTTATAATCTCCGCAATTTTTTTATCGACTTTCACAGCCTGCCAATATTGTTCAATGCTCAAATTATTTGAAACATTGCTATTATTTTCTGAGTTATACAGATAATAACAATTAGTATTGAATCTAGCTTTAATATCATTACATAGAATGATATTAATAAGTGCCAATGTATCTTCTTGATAGGTTATTCCAGTCTCAAAAGATGTCGGAGTCCAGAGAGAAGCTTTACTAATGAATGAGAATAAAAATGTACGTAGTTTTTGAGAAAAAAACATTTTTAGCAATTCTTCTGAATTAAACACATTTCCATTATCAAATTTAGAATAATCAACATATTTTTGTTGGTTTTTCTTTGCATTGAATGAAAAGAATTCTATATCCGTTTTATTTTCATAAATTCTTTTATAATATACAGAAACAAAATCTTCTGTGAAAATATCATCAGAATCAACAAATATCAAATATCTCCCTTGAGCTATGTCAATTCCAATGTTTCTTGCATTAGAAACTCCCTTGTTTTCGCTAAGCTTTTTATAAATAAATCTTCTATCATTATAACTATTTAATAGCTCATTTAAAATTGAATCAGTTTTATCAGTCGAACCATCATTTACAAAGATAAATTCAACTTCTCGTTTCCTTTGTCTTTGTAAACACTTAAATAGTCTCTTTATATTCTTTTCACCATTATAAACCGGGATAATAACGCTTACATCCATATTTCCATTCCTTGTTTTAAAGCTTTAAATCTATATATTTACTTATGCAAAACCCTTTGATAAATAATTTTTCTTAGCCAACCAGGTATTATAATATTTACTGTTACTATAAAGTCACCTAAAATCATTTCTTTTAGGTTAATCAAGCTATTTCTATACATGAAAGATCTTAATGCGTAGAAAAATTTTATATTTTTTAATTTTCCTCTTCTTTCATACATACCATCATCAACACGCATATGAACTAAAACATCATTGCTATTATAAAGTTTCATATTTTTAGACAACATTCTAGCCCATAGAAAATAATCTTCTAAATTTCCATACGGAAGATACCCACCAGCATTTATCAATGATTTCTTATTTAACATAACAGTAGGATGATTAATAGGGCTTCTCCATTTAATAAAATCTGAAATTAACCCCTTTTCTACCGGTACCTTTCGATAGCCAATAACATTATTGATGTTAGTTACAAACTCAGCAACCTGTCCCCCAACAGCGGAAATATCAGATTGACTAGTAATAATTTTTAGTTGCTTCTCAAAACGATCTGGAACGCTATAATCATCAGAATCCATTCTTGCGATCCATTGATTAGATATATACTTTGTTCCAACCTTTAATGCAACTCCTAGCCCATTATTTGTTTTTAACCTTATATTTTTAAAATTACCTTCAAACAGCTTTGTATGCTTTTTTATAACTTCATGTAACTCTTGTGATATAGGACCATCCTCAACTAATACAATTTCATTAGGTTTTACTGTTTGTTGTTCTATACTTTTCAAAGCAAAATCGAGATAATTGGGATTATCACTTTTATATACTGACATTAAGACAGAAAAAGGAGGGTAATCATTTGGCATTGTCATAAAACTCTAAACATCCTTCTGTTTAATTTTTCCTTCGTGTACACCACGACTATGAATAACGTCAAAAATTGTCTTAAAAATTATAGATAAGTCCAATAACAAACTAATATTTAATGCATATTTACCATCATAAGTCGCTTTATTTTCATCAGTGATTTCATCACGCCCGTGAACTTGCGCTAGGCCTGTAATTCCAGGCAAAATTTTATTGGCTCCATATTCATTACGGAGTTCCAAAACTTTTCTTTCATTTGGGATTAATGGGCGTGGTCCCACAATGCTCATCTCTCCCTTAAACACATTAAATAGCTGGGGTAGTTCATCGAGACTAGCTTTTCGAATAAACTTACCAACCGGGGTAATATATGCTTCCGGGTTCTCAAAATTCTTCGTTGCCATCTCGTGTGGCGCATCTTGCCGCATTGACCGAAACTTATAGATAGTAAACTCATGATTATTTTTGCCAACTCGTTTTTGCCGAAATAGGATTTGTTCTTTAGGAGAATCTATCTTAATCACGATTGCAACGATTAACATCGGAACTGCCAACACTACGATTCCAATTAAGCTAAACATAAAATCAAAAAATCGTTTACAAACATCCCGATACCAGCTAAAATTACTGATTTGCTCAACATTAGTATTTTGCAATTTTCCGTCCATTATTATAAATCCCCCTTTAATTTAAGAATATCTATTTATTCGTATCCTCACCGTAGCCATACCCATACCCATACCCATACCCATAGGCTGCATCACCATCAGCATTAACATCATTCATCACATATCCTAACAGGTTAGCATGAGCAAGGTTTAATAATTCAACCGTCCGTTTAACCGCTAATTTCTGCGTTTGTCCCTGCTTGACTACTAATACCACAGCGTCAAGATGCCGTGAAAGAATTTGGGTATCAGTAACTTCCAACATTGGCGGTACATCGACAATTACCATATCGTAAATCGATTTAACGGTATCTAATAGAGTCCGCATTCGTTGTGAGTTTAACAATTCTGCTGGATTAGGTGGAATTGGCCCCGCTGTTAAGATATCAAGGTTATCGACCCCACTAGGTTGGATAATTGTCCGCAAGTCAACTGAATTAGTCCCACTCGTTAAAATCGTCGTTAACCCATGTTGATTACTCTTGCTAAAGGTCGCATGTAAAGTCGGCCGTCGCAAGTCAGAATCGATTAGTAATACCTTTTGACCGGTTTGTGCCCATACCACTGCCACATTATCCGTCACCGTGGACTTACCTTCACTCACATTAGCCGAAGTCATTGCTAAAGTCTTAATCGGTTTATCAATTGCCATGAAATTAATATTCGTCCGAATTGTGCGGAATTGTTCGGAAATCGGGCTCTTTGGATGAGCAACGGTAATCAATTTTGCACCATTATCCATGGTATCAGTAGATTGTTGTTGTGTTCGATGAAATAGTGACATCTCTTCTCCTCCTTTTTAAACCCGCCGACTGCCGTTATTGTGGCGGTGGTTTTCTTCATTATTATTAACCTTGAAGTCCCGACTCATTACAATATGGTTAACGTGACCAAGATTGGTTAAGCCTAGTTCATTGGTTAAGTAATCATCATCATGAATACTGGTATCCATTAGGTCGCCAACCAAGATATAGATGAAACTTAGGATTAAACCGAGAACTGCCCCAGCTAAAGCAAATAGTTTCTTATTGGGGAATGATGGCGTGTCCGGTGTACTTGCTCGTGAAACAATGGTCACATTGTTAACACTCATAATCTTTTTGATCTGTCCTTTGAAAACATTTGCTACGGTGTTAGCAACCGCGGCTGATTTTTCGGGACTATCAGTCTTAACTTGCAAGGAGAAAACTTGAGAATTTTGTTGGGTAGAAACACTAATGGATTTCTTTAACTCATTAGTTGACATACTGTAGCTCTTACCACCACGTTCAACGATGGCCGGCTGGGCTTCCTTGATTAAGCGCCGTGTTCCATCAGCATTGCGCCGGTACTCAGCCGGTTGCGCAGGCTTAATCACTTTGACCGGATTCTTTAATTCCTTACTAGCCTTGCTCAAGATAACCTGATTTGTAATGATATCCTTATAGGTATTAATCATCTGGATATCAGCTTGTTGATTATTGAAAGCTTGACCATTATTATCATTGGAATGTTTTTGGTTAACCAGGATTTCTGTGGTAGCGGTATATTTTGGTACCACGACAAATTGGGCAACCACAAAGCCTAAAATCCCGGCTAATAATGTCCAGATAATTAACATCTTAATATGTTTCCGACAAAGCATCATTAGGCGATGCAAGTCAATAGTATTATTTGCTGTTTGCTGTGAACTATTCACGACTTCTACTCCTCAATCTTTAGTTTTTTAAGCTATTCTGTAACAAATTAGTAATTCGTTGCTGCTCACTGGTTGGCACAACTTCAAAGGCTTGACCGCCTTCATTTTGCCCCCGTCCTTGAGCATGGTCTTGGACGATATGTTCATTTGTACTGCGGTAATTTTGCGCTAACTTCATCATATCGTTAAATGTCAAGTCAGTTTGCGAACTATCAGATACCGACTGTAAGAAGGACCGATTAAGCACGGTCTTATATGAAACCGACTTCTTTAACAGAGCCATGATTACTAACCGTTGCCGTTGCTGCCGACCATAGTCACCATCGGGATCGTCATACCGCATCCGACTAAAGGCTAATGCTTTCTTTCCATTCATATGGTAGGTTTCGCCCTTTTCAAAATGGTAGCCTTCATAGTCAAAGGTCAATGGTGATTTCACATCGACACCACCGACTTGGTTAATGGCCTTTTCCAGACCACCCATATTAACTAAGACATAGTAGTCAATCGGAATGTCAAAGTGTTCTTGGATCGTGTTAATACTCTCCTTAACCCCACCATATGTATAAGCGGCGTTAATCTTGGCTGGTGAATACTGGGGGTAATCTGGCAAATTAACCTTCATATCACGAGGTAGACTAACGATTGTAGTTGTCTTCGTCTTCGGATTCAGGGTCATAATCATAATCGTATCCGTCCGCCCCTTATAATCCCGACCAAGGGCCCCTGTATCAGTCCCTAATAAAAGGATTGAGACGGGCTTCTTCTGGTCAAGGACCTTTTGGGCATCCCGTGACTTGGTTGCCCCAGCATTACTATACATATCATCAGTCGTTGACTTCAGATTATGCCAAGCCATTCCCGCAAAGAACAGGGCGACTAGCACTAAACCCCCGACAACGGACCAAAAAATCTTCCATCCCCGGTGACGCCGGTGATGTTTATGATGATGGTGATGACGGTGTGGCATCTCTTCATCGTTATTATTCAAGGGTCGATTATTTTCGTCTGACATAAAAAATTTCTCCCATATATAGCTGTCCCCTACACATAAAAAATCCACTGGTGCAACGAGTCGCATTACCGAAAACCTACACTAACAATGGTAATTAACAAGTTGCGAACTTTTTTAATAGCGGTTGTCAGCTAATCAATTTTGATAATTACTTAATACATTATTAAGAATGTAAACTATTTAGTCAAGAAACATTTTCATAGCTTTTTCACAAAATGATCAAAATATAAATTTTATCATTAACAGAAACATTGATTTATCAATCATTGGACTCCTTTTGCCTCTGTTTTCAAGTCAAGCCATTCCGTTTATTTCAATTTAATTACATTTTCGACAATTCTTGTAATAAACGTTAAAAAGAGCCTGCAACGAATAACGTCACAGACTCTTCATTACATGTACAGTCATAGATGCTTCTCTCTCCAAAGCAACCATAACTATTCACTAGTCCCCGTGTTACAAGTACTTATCGAGCTTTTCGTTATACTTAATCAGCTCTTCCATGCTTGCGTTTGCTTCTGGTTCGACAATCTGGTCTGAAGTCATATCAGCGGAATCATCCATTTGCTGACGACCCCAGACTCCCATTGTTACGACCATATTGCGTAGGTCATTACCACCCTCGGTCAACGAGTATTTTCCCTCTTTATCCTTAACCGGGTTGACAATCCTTAGCTTTTGCAAGGAAGCTAGCTCGTCATTAAGTGCTACGGCTGTTAAGTTTGGTAGCAACTGGCGCAACTCATCAATGGTAAACGGCCGAAAGCCAAGCCAATAGATGATCCGCGGTTGCCACTTATCTTCTAAAACATCTAATGTATAGCTTACACCACACAGATCTTTCTTTTCAGTCATAATAACGCTCCATTCCATTACTAAGCTACATCTCTTCCTTTCGACTACTATTATAACAAGCTAATGGACTAATGTTTACTTATTGTACATTTTTTACTAAAAATTACTTCAAAAATTATTTATCACACGTTTAATCTGTTCAATAAATTCTGGATTGATTTTTTCACCAAATGTTTCTTCATAGGCCGTGCTAACAATATACAAGATTGTCGCCATTAAGACTTTTTCACTTTGCCGACGGTGCGCCTGAATAACACAGTAATCACTTTCGTATGGCCGTTCGTGAATATTTTCTGAATTGATCTTTCCATACTGGTGTCGGCAATATTCGTAGATTTGTAGTTGAATTTTGGCGACCCGATCTGCCGCATCAACAATCCGGCGAAAAGTCCGATAGCTCGTATCAACGCGGACGTGAAAAGTCTCACGTTTTCCTTTTAAAAGCAGTTCGACTCTCTTATCGTCTATTAACTCAGCAGCATCATCTAAGTAGTGAACCATGTAGTAAACAACCTGATCATTTGTCCGTCCGCATGTCGGTACTAACCGATGATGCCCAGCAACATATCCCCGTGTCCGGCAATCAACTAATTGATAGAGGGCGTGCATCTCATGATTATGGACAGAATTTTCGCAAGCAAAACGATGCAAAACCTCTCTTAACCGTCGTCGCAAAACAAGTTGTTCCCCGTCAACTGTCAAAATAAATGTCCGTTCTTGGTCATAAGCCGCTATCAACAAGGTATTATCCCATCGCACCTGAAAATTATCGGTGACCCCATCGATTGGCAAGCTAGCAATCTTTGCCATATCAATCTTTCTTCTCAAGATCAACACTCCTCTAAATAATACAAATTTAAAATTAATCGTTACCACCGTAAAACGATTAACTTTTAACATGAATAATAAGATACTGGCTTATTTTACTCCTGTCAACGTCTTTTTAAGCGACTTTTTAACTATTTTATCGTTCGCTAAGATATTAATATTACGGTAATTTAATGGTACTCAAGAGCTCTTGAGAATATTTCTAAAGGATGTTCTCATATTATGGATTATAAAAAAATTTCGGCAGGATTGACTTTCTTGATGACTGATAAGCGGATTACGATTGTTCATGGGGTATTAAAGAGTCTCGGTATTTCTCCCCATCGTGACGACTACGATGATTTTGTCCAAGAAGGGTCGATTATCTTCGCGCAAGCCTACGCGGACTATTTTAGTAACGCCGAAAATAATACTGATAATGAACGGGACCTAATGTGCTTTGCCTATCAGCGGATGCGGTGGCGCCTACTCGATCACCTCCGTCGGCAACAGCTGGAAAGTCTTCTCTTTACTTATTCGCTGGATAACGAAGAAAACGAGAGTAATTATGATGTCCTATTAGCAGATACCCAGGCAAGTCATCCCTTTACCCACCTCGAAAACAGCGACTTTCTTGGCTACCTCTACCACCACAGTGCCCTCAACCAACAACGTTACCTAGTTGCAAAGCTCAACCACCATTTGAGTGACCGCCAGATTGCAAAGGAATACGGGGTTACACGAGCTGCTGTTTCTTACTGGCGCCGTGGAGTCATTACCCGTGCCCACCAGCTTCGTGCTAAAATGAAAGGAGAGTTTTGAGGTGAGAAAGTGGAACAACATGAAATTGACCGCCAGACTAACTGGCTGCATATCAAATATGATGGCGAAGACCGTGACGATGAGTGCGTTAATGAGCTCAGCATTTATCAAAATAATGAAGACGACGAGTTGCAAATGCTGGTATCAAATGTTGATCTTGATAATATCAGTCATGATAATACTTTTGCTTTAACAAAAGATGACGCCAAAATGCTCGTTAATTACTTGCAGGATTGGCTCAATAAATAAGCTTCTTATTTGTTAACCAAAAATGACTCTAGTATTCGGAAAACCCGAATGCTAGAGTCATTTTTTTAGCTATGATAATTCTTTATCAAGGGCGTCTCCCATCAACTTCCAATAATCCATAATCATCGCAAAGTCAATCGGCCCCTGTAATCCCAAATCTAACTTAGTAAACTTATGAACCTCGTTACTTAGCAACACCCGAAAATCAGTCAGATTAATCACCGCGTCGTGCGGGTACGCTGGCAATAAGCTCAGTACATGGTTCATTAAGTCGGTAATTAATCCAGAATAAAAATCGGCAAGGTCAAGACTAGGCATCGCAGCGGGTTCGAGCAGGTCTTCACGTTCATTATCAAAGACCTCATACCACCTCTTCATCGATGACCAATAGGCATTATAAAGTTTCTTGCTCTGCTCATCAGCATATTCAAGCTGATAGCTGCTCAAGACTTTCCACTGTTCTAACAAATCAACATATAATGACTCATGAGGAGAGGCCACGTCTTCTCGACTTTCTTTAATGAAGCGGGCCAAATCATCAGTCATTTGAACTGGTGTTTTACTTTCCATTTCTCATTTTCCTTCTTATATTAGTTTGTTGAATGGTGAATAGTTATGGCTGAAAAAGTTAGTCTTCTCCCATTCCCTTTTGGCGGCCATAAAACTGGGCGGCAGAAATTGCTTGTTGCCAACCCTGGTACAGTTTTGTTGCTTCTTTAACGTCCATCTGTGGATCAAACTTATCGCCAATCCGAGAGAGCTGACGGAGCTCGTCTTGGTCTTCCCAGAAGTCGACGGCTAATCCGGCAAGAAAGGCTGCTCCAAGGGCAGTCGTCTCCTCCATTGCGGCCCGTTTGATCGGTGTTTGTAAGATGTCAGCTTGGAATTGCATCATGAAATTATTCCGTGATGCGCCGCCATTAACCGTTAGTGCTTGCAACGGTAAGTTGGTATCTTTAACCATCGTATCAACAACATCCTTGGTCTGGTAGGCGATGGCTTCAAGGGTTGCGCGGATAATATGTCCTCGATTAGTGCCTCGCGTTAAACCAAACATGGCCCCCCGTACTTCTTGGTCCCAGTAAGGTGCACCCAGACCGGTAAAGGCAGGGACAACGTAAACTCCTCCTGTTGTTTTCGCATCAACAGCCATTTGTTCCGACTCGCTCGCCTTATCAAACATCTTGAGGCCGTCACGCAGCCATTGAACTGCTGAACCAGCAACAAAGATACTCCCCTCTAGAGCATAGTGGACCTTCCCATTAAGTCCATAAGCAATCGTCGTCAAGAGGCCGTTATCTGAAAGGGTCGGCTTCCGTCCAGTATTCATAACGATAAAGGCGCCGGTGCCATATGTATTCTTAATTGACCCCTTATCATAGGCTGCCTGACCAAAAAGGGCGGCTTGCTGGTCCCCGGCAATCCCGGCAATCGGAATCTGAACCCCGTAAAAGTGGTAATCGCCAGTATAGCCATAGATTGCCGAACTAGGCTTAACTTCTGGCAGCATTGACCGCGGAATATCCAGCAGGTCGAGAATATCCTGATCCCAGTCAAGGGTGTTAATATTAAAAAGCATCGTCCGACTAGCATTGGTCACATCAGTCGCGTGAACCCGATGGCTTGAGAGGTTCCATAATAGCCAGGTATCGATCGTCCCAAACATCAGGTCGCCATTCTCAGCCTTTTGGCGGGCACCCGGAACATGGTCAAGGATCCACTTGATCTTAGTAGCGGCAAAGTAAGAGTCAATCACCAGCCCCGTCTTCTTGTGGATCATCTCCTTATAACCGTCCTTAATAAGCTGTTCAGCAATGTCACTCGTCTGCTTTGACTGCCAGACAATCGCGTTATAAATCGGCTTACCCGTATGACGATCCCAAATCACGGTCGTCTCCCGCTGATTCGTAATCCCGATGGCAGCAATCTTATAGGGCTTGATTTGCGACTTAATCATTACATTAGAAATCACTGACTGAACACTATCCCAAATCTCAAGCGGATCGTGCTCAACCCATCCTGGCTTAGGGAAGTATTGCGGAAATTCTTGTTGGCTGATTGCAACCTTTGTCCCCTCGTGGTCAAAGATAATCGCCCGTGAACTCGTCGTCCCCTGATCGATCGCCATAATATATTGTTGTTCGTTCAATTTATTTCATCCTTTCGCTATCAATTGCGAGCAGTTCCTCCTATATTATATAGGAAGAAACTTGATGGATTTTGATTATATAAAAAAGCCACCGTGAAAAGACGCTAACTGCCCTCCCCGATGACTCTCTTGTTGTTACTTGTCGCTGACCATCTTACCAGCTACACTATAGCGGTCTTTGCGCATCTCATTCAACACGATATGCACCCGTTCGGCAGGAACATTGGCATCCTTTGAAATTGCTGCTGTAACATCCTTTACGAGAGCCTTTAACTGCTCATCGGTCCGGCCTTCAATTAAGTCAATATGAACTAATGGCATAATCCGTGCCTCCTTATAAATTCATTTAAAATCTTACCATAAGAGCGCTTTTACGGCAATTACATTAACCAAATTCTTTAATTAATTTGGCCGCCGTAAATCTTCACGAACTTGTTCAGCGGCTTTACGATCCCCAGTAAAGAGAATGTGGTCACCATACTCAATAATTGTGTCACCATGCGGATCAATCGGCTTGCGGTTGCGGAAAATCCGGCTAACCGTAATATGGTTGATAAATGGTAACGTATGGAGTTCCCGCCCAGTATACCGGGAATTAAGAACTGTCGCTTCATATAATCCCGCCTCAGTATCCGTCAGCATCCGCAAGATCAATGGCGATTCAATCAAGGCCCGTAAGACACTGCTTTGGACGTTGTAACTGTTAAAAATCTCTACGCCTTTATCGCGCAAGGCCGTGACATCTTTAGGATCAAGCCGCGGATGATTTTGACTCGCAATCACCCGTTTAACCCCGTGTTCCTTGGCAATTTGTGCTAACCGAGCTGATTTATGGTCGTTCAAAAACCCGACAACCATGATATCACAGTCAAAGTAATGCCCCTGCTCAAGGGCCTCGGCCGTCAGTTCCGGCAAGTAAGCGAGGTCTTTTACTTCACTATTATAAGTCTTGTAATTATTTTCGTTATCGGTAACCATCCGTACGTCATACCAATTCTTGTATAATTGCTGCGAAATCGGCACGGTCAAAGTGTTAGTGCCAATAAAGTTGACCTTTTGCTTAATCAGGTCTGCCTTTTCAGGCCTAAAGACTGAATTAAAGACAACCGGCGCAATAATACAGACAATAATCGCTGCTAAGGTGAAGGCATCCGACTGAGCCGTTGTAATCGCATGCAGGTTGCGGGCAACTTGCAGGGTTGGCAAAACTAACGTAATTGTAGTGACAACGAGGAAACTTCCGGCAAATGTGTTGCGAGGCTTGAACCGTCGTCTGAAAATTAACATCGTTGGTATTTTCGCCAAGATAAAGCCAAGCACTAAGATTGGAATTAAGGCTAATGCCTGCCGATTGGCAAAGAGGTTTTTCAAATCTAGCCGGTCCCCTGTCATAATGAAAAAGAAGGGGATTAAGAAACCATAACCAATGGAATTTAACCGGTCTTCTGTCGACTCACTCGGTTCAAGAAGCTTCATGACCATACCGGCTAAAAAGGCTCCTAGAATGTTTTCTGCGCCAACCGTTTCCGCAATCGTTACCAATGTAAAAATCAAGAAAAAGGCTAAACGGATATCGAGCTGGGTCGTTGACTTAGAGATCTTATTAAACCAGATAAATGGCTGTTTAAACCGGTGCAAAAGAAAAATTGCTGCCAGAAAAAGCAAGACAATTAACCACAGCCGACCCGCATTGCCCCCATTAATGGACGCATAAAAGGTCAAAGCAAGCATCGGGGTCACTTCCCCTAGCACAGCAGTTAGCAGCAATGTCTGCCCAACCGGCTTTTGTAAAATATCCTTTTCTTTTAAGGTCGCAATGACTACTCCTAAGGCAATCGTGGAAAAAAGAATTGTTGCTAATAAAATATCACTAAATAAGTGCAACTGACTAATAACAACCGCAAGTACAAAGGAAGTTATAATCACCAGTCCAAATGCTTGAGTAGCCATCACTACCGGCGAATTCTTTGCACGTTTTTTCCCTGGTGTCTTACGAAAGAGGTCAAAATTAATCTCCATTCCTGATAAGAACATCAGCATGATTACCCCTAGGGACGATAAGAGATTAAGGGTCCAATTGGGATTAACTACATTTAAACAACTTTTACCGAGAACAATACCGGTAAGGATTTCAGCAACGGCAGTCGGGATCGAGGAAACTTTAAACCGTGCCATAATAATAGGAATAATTAACGCCGCTAACATTACAATTAGCATTGATAATTGTTGCATATTATCCTCTCCTTTCCTATTTTATACAGCAATATTATATACTTCTAAACATAAAATTAAAATATTCAGACTAAATCGACTTACTTCTTTGTTCGCGGTACAATTAAACCAATACGTAAAAGGAGAAATTTATTTATGGGGAATAAATTAACTGCATGTACAAGTATCTTAATTGGTAAGGAGGCAAGCATCGATGGAACGATTATGATCGGCCGAAATGAAGATGCTAAGGCGGCGTGGCCCAAGCACATGGTCGTTCACCAACATGGCGAGATGCCAACCCACTTCGTTTCTAAGGATACTCGTTTAGAACTTGACTTGCCAGAAGAAAGTGCTCGCTATACTGCCACACCCGAATGGACAGACAAGGATGGCTTATTTGAAGAGGACGGGATCAATGAGTACGACGTTGCCATGAGTGCAACTGAGAGTGCCTACTCTAATTCACTCGTCCTCGGTTATGATCCCTTGGTAGAAAACGGGCTAAACGAGGAAGCAATGATTACCGTAGTTTTACCATATGTCAAAACTGCCCGTGAAGGAGTTCAGCGATTAGGAAATCTAATTGCAAAGTATGGAACCGGCGAAACTAATGGGGTCTTATTCGCCGATAATGATGAAGCTTGGTATTTTGAAACTGGTGCGGGACACTACTGGGTTGCCCAACGGATTCCCGATGATTGTTATGCCGTGGTTGCTAACCAACTGGCAATTCAAGAAATCGATTTCACGGACACGAATAACTTTATGTTCCACCCTGGCATTCAGGAATTTGTCGAAAAACACCACCTGAATCCCGACCCAACTACCTTTAACTTCCGCAAGATTTTTGGGACAGCTGATCGTTCTGACGCGATTTATTCTGAACCACGGGTATGGGCTGGTCACCAGCTATTTAGCCCAGCGCAAGCAGGCGATGAGACGCCGGAATCAACTGACTTGCCCTTTATTATGAAGCCCGACCACAAGTTATCCATTTTTGATGCGCAAAACTACCTGAGCAACCATTATGAGGGCACCCCTTATGACCCGATTGGCCACGGTAAGGATGCTCATAAGTACCGTCCAATCAGTCTCGCCAAGACCCAGGAATCACATATCCTACAAATGAACCGGCCGGGAGCTAATATTCACTGGTTGGCGATGGGGGTAGCGGCGGAAAGTACCTATGTCCCGTTCTTCAACGGCATCACCGATACACCTGCTCCTTATAAGCGTGGTAAGCTACCAGCTCAGTTAAACTCTGCCTACTGGATTTTTAAGCATGCCAGCGTACTCGTTGATAGTCATTTACACGACTTTCTCCCCTTATTGCGCGATGTTCAAAAAGAACGGAATACCGCTGCGATTAAGATGATTGCGGAAACTGATCGACGACTTCCGAGCCTAAAAGGTGAAGCCCGGTCAACTTTTCTTACCCGGCAAAGTGATGGCTACGCGGTTGATACGTTGAACGCATACAAGAAACTCAGTCTGGAATTGATTACGAAAATGACAGACTACTGTGAATTGAATTTTACGACTGATGAGAATTTATAAAGAAAACCGGAGCTGTGCTAAACGGCTTCGGTTTTTTAGTAATTTTGAATACTAATGATTATGGTTATTCATACGGGATTCCCTTGATCGGCGCTGATTTAACTCCTGGAGCTGACCGAGTAATTTCCTCAACTTTCTTTTGAGCTACTTTAGGATTCTCAATCCATTCGCGATAGAATTCAAATGGACAAGTTGCAAGACCATCTTTTTTACTGTCCGATGCCAGCGTTCCAGCATAGCCACGATGCAAAAGATTATACAAATGGTTCTCGGATTGACCGTTTTTACGCATATCCCTAACCTTCTTTAATGGTAGGGTTGCGTATTGAATACTCATCGTTGCGGGTCCAGCATCTGCCATTGTTTCTCCATCACAGTCAATGATACAGCTATGACCAAAGTAAGAGTATACGCCATCCCAACCGGCTTCATTTGCCACAGCAACATACAGATTGTTCGCCCAGGCCATCGCCTTAACCATCGTTAATTCTTGTGGCTGAGCAGGGAACATATAGCCTTGAATTCGTACGACTAACTCTGCTCCACGCATTGCACAATCACGCCAGACTTCTGGATAATTGCCATCCGAACAAATAATTAAACTAAGCTTAATGCCCTTTGGCCCTGTCGAAACGAAAGTTCCACTTGCAGGATACCATGCCTCAATCGGTGCCCACGGAATTTCTTTACGATATTTTTGCACAATTTCCCCATTGCTATTAATTAAAATAGCTGTGTCATATGGATTTCGACCGTCAACTTCATTCTTTTCACCTGTAATTGAAAACACACCCCAGACATTATTCTCACGACAGGCTTGCGCAAAAATCTCAGTTTCTGGTCCAGGAATTGTCGTAGAAAGATTCATCATATCATTATGGTCATAAAGAATTCCTTCTGTTGAATATTCAGGGAAAATAATTAAGTCTAATCCCGGATATGCTTTCTTTGTTCCTGCAATTATATCAGCAATATTATGACAATTATCTAAAATTTGCTGTTGACTATGGAAATTACGCGGAATTTTATAATTAACGACCGCAGTTCCAACCTCATCATTACTTGAAGAAATATCACCCATTGGCATAGCGTATTACCTCCATTATTATGTTCTGACGTTGTATTCAATTAGTTACTCATAAGCAACCTTAGGCTTATAATAACATAAATAATATTAAATATTTAATATTATGTTTGCGGTTTCAAAAGTAAGAATGCATTGATTAAAAATCAAAACAGCCCCTAGATTGGTAATCCAACCTAGGAGCTGTTTTTTAGTTTGGCTTAAATAAATTTAATTATTTATCTTCACCATGCTTTTTCTTCTTAGCGATTAGTAACAACAAGACTGCTTCGAGTGATACAAGACCGAGTAATTCAGTATTCATTTGACTTGCATTACCAGTTTGTGGAAGCTTCTTATTTTGCTGACTTGGCTTTTGACTACCGGCATTGTTATCAACCGAGTTAGTACCAGTCAAGTTAACAGTCATGTGGTTATCAGCAACGGAAACATTAGTGTTTTCGAGGCCACTTGTGTTTGTACTATTCGTAATACTCAAGCTTAGTGATGTCGAACCATTCGTTGAGTTATTAGTAGATGCTGTTGAACCAGACTCACTACCATCAGGGAATGGCGTTACAGCAGATGTACTACCACTTGTAGAAGATGAACCACTTGTATTAGTTGAAAGACTTTCGCTAAGTGATGCTGAAGTGCTTTCGCTTGAGCTTAGTGAAGCCGATGCGGACTCACTTGCACTTAACGATACTGATTCACTAGTACTAATCGATAACGATTGCGAATTGCTGATTGATTCGGATGGGTCATCAGGGTGTGGATTTACAGGAGATGTACTACCAGACGTTGAGGCGCTCGTTGATGCACTTGTCGAAGCACTGGTCGAGGCACTAGTTGATGCACTTACTGATGCACTGGTCGATGCGCTGGTTGACGCACTCGTTGAGGCACTAGTTGATGCACTTACTGATGCACTGGTCGAGGCGCTCGTTGAGGCACTGGTTGAAGCGCTAGTTGAGGCACTTACTGATGCACTGGTTGAGGCGCTCGTTGATGCACTTACTGATGCACTCGTTGATGCGCTCGTTGATGCGCTGGTTGACGCACTGGTCGAGGCACTAGTTGAAGCGCTAGTTGAGGCACTTACTGATGCACTGGTTGAGGCGCTCGTCGATGCACTAGTTGATGCACTGGTCGAGGCACTAGTTGAAGCGCTAGTTGATGCACTTACTGATGCACTGGTTGAGGCGCTCGTTGATGCACTTACTGATGCACTCGTTGAAGCGCTCGTTGAGGCGCTAGTTGATGCGCTGGTTGACGCACTGGTCGAGGCACTAGTTGAAGCGCTAGTTGAGGCACTTACTGATGCACTGGTTGAGGCGCTCGTCGATGCACTAGTTGATGCACTCGTTGACGCACTGGTCGAGGCACTAGTTGAAGCGCTAGTTGATGCACTTACTGATGCACTGGTTGAGGCGCTCGTCGATGCACTGGTCGAGGCACTAGTTGATGCACTTACTGATGCACTCGTTGAGGCGCTCGTCGATGCACTGGTCGATGCGCTGGTTGACGCACTCGTCGAAGCACTCGTTGAGGCGCTAGTTGATGCACTTACTGATGCACTCGTTGAAGCACTAGTTGAAGCACTCGTTGAGGCGCTGGTTGACGCGCTCGTCGATGCGCTCGTTGATGCACTTACTGATGCACTCGTTGAGGCGCTCGTCGATGCACTGGTCGATGCGCTGGTTGATGCACTGGTCGAAGCACTAGTTGAGGCGCTGGTTGACGCGCTCGTCGATGCGCTGGTCGAAGCGCTAGTTGATGCACTTACTGATGCACTGGTCGAAGCGCTGGTTGACGCGCTAGTTGAGGCGCTAGTCGATGCGCTAGTTGATGCACTTACTGATGCACTGGTCGAGGCACTAGTTGATGCACTTACTGATGCACTGGTCGAAGCGCTAGTTGATGCACTCGTTGAGGCGCTAGTTGATGCGCTGGTTGACGCGCTCGTCGATGCGCTGGTCGATGCGCTGGTCGAAGCGCTAGTTGATGCACTTACTGATGCACTGGTCGAGGCGCTAGTTGA
>NZ_QORN01000032.1:0-9180 GCF_014830205.1 Limosilactobacillus walteri | reverse complement strand
TCTCCAGCAACGAAAATTGGAGCAATTAAAGCGATTTAAGATTTTTACATTGCAGCGAATGTTTGTTGATGAAAATAGTAAACAACCTGTTTTAAGGTTTAAGGGCTTTAAAGAAAATTGGTTACCTTGTAAATTTAATGATATAGCAAATACTTTTTCAGGTGGAACTCCAGCTATTTCTAATAAGAATTACTATGGTGGTAATATTCCATTTATTCGATCTGCAGAAATTAATAAAAGTACCACTCAGTTATATTTAACACCAGACGGATTAAAAAATTCATCTGCTAAATTTATAAAAAAAGGTACACTTTTATACGCTCTTTATGGAGCAACTAGTGGAGAGGTTGGAATAGCTCAAACTGATGGAGCCATTAATCAAGCAGTAATGGCAATTAACTTAAAAAAAGACAACGTGTATTTTATAAAAACTTGGTTAATAAAGAACAAAAGCAAAATTGTTTCAACCTACCTTCAAGGTGGACAAGGAAACTTATCTGCTAAAATAGTAAAACTCTTGAAATTAAGTTTGCCTAAAATTGAAGAAGAAAAACTAATAAGCATTACGATAATGAAAATTGATAATTTGATTAAACTCCAACAATTAAAAATTGCTAACTTAACTACTTTAAAAAAATACCTTCTCCAAAAACTTTTTATCTAATTCATTGCATAAAACATAACCTCCAACAAATAATACACTTGTGTTCTTTACACAAAATTATTTATTGGAGGTTTTGCAATGTCTCGCAAACACTATAGCACTAAACTGTTTTATAAATACTATCTCGATTGGATTAGACTCTATAAAGAAAAGGCGGTTCGTAAGGTAACTTTAGATAAATACTACTTAACATATCGTAAAATAAAGAAATTAGCGCCCGATTTACACATGAATGATCTTAATCGGCAATCCTATCAAAAGTTATTAAATGACTATGCTGTAAGTCATGAAAAACAAACAACGCTTGATTTTCATCATCATTTAAAAGCCGCCTTAGTTGATGCCCTTGATGAAGGATTGCTAGAACATGATCCAACAAGACGGGCAATTATAAAAGGATGTGTTCCTAGCCATAAGAAAAATAAATTTTTAAGCTTATATGAATTGCAAAAGTTACTGCGTCACCTTAATTTGGGTGATGAGTTGAATTGGGACTGGTTTATTTTATTAGTTTCCAAAACAGGTTTACGTTTTGCGGAAGCATTAGCCTTAACCCCAGAAGATTTTGACTTTGAAAAACAACAAATTATTGTTAATAAATCATGGAATTACAAAACTCCAGCAGGTAGCTTTCAAAAGACAAAAAACGAATCGTCAAATCGGGTAGTTATGGTTGATTGGCACTTAATGAACCAATTTCGCTCACTCATTCGAGGCAAAGAAAGTAATTGGCCAGTTTTTATTCCGCATGACAAACGCGTTTTCAATTCAACGGTCAATAGCTTGTTGGAAAAATATTGTTATAAACTAGAAATTCCAACTATTTCTGTGCATGGGTTGCGTCATACTCATGCATCACTGCTATTGTACGAAGGTGTATCAGTGGCAAGTGTTGCCAAGCGACTAGGACATGCCAATACCACAACAACTCAAGAAACTTATATTCATATCATTGAAGAGCTTGAAAATAAAGACAACGATAAAGTCTTACATCATTTATCACAACTAAATTAGTCAAACAGCGACACCAGTAAAAAGATAACTGATGCCGCTGTTTTTAGATAAAAAGTTTTTGAAGGAGATACTTTTTCAAGGTAGTTAGTTGAGTAAGTTTGTTTTGCTGGAGAGTGATAAGAAAATCTAATTTTTTAAATATATCTCCAATCTTTTGTTGTTCACAACTTGTTGGGTAATTTTCGCTAAATTGTTCTACGTCTTTTTTTGATAAATTTGTCTGACTCACTCCATTGTCAAATTTTAGGAAATAAGGATTTCTATTCATTAAAATAAATAAAAAGTAGCTATTCACATTATTGTGAGGCGTAATTCCAGCAACTCTTTGATTTAGACTGTATTTTAGACTTTTTTTCACCAGAAAAGTTCTTGCCAAAGCTTTACCATTTGGTACATCAGATAATACAAAAGCAATCTCATTTTTCATTAATGGTTCAATCAACTTGTTAGAATATTTCTTTTTCTTACCACTAGTCGATACAAATTTTGAGTTAACAACTATGTAGTTACCGTGCATAAAGATATGTTGTTCATGTGCTTTTCCATTTCGGTAATCAGCAACCTCATATAACTTATGTTGCTCCCAATTTTCATTAAAGTTTTTAAATCTTAAAATAGGTTGTTTATTATTTTTATCAACAAACAATTGTTGTAACATCGCCTTCTTAAACTGTTTTAACTGCTTCAATTTTCGTTGCTGGAGAGAAAGAATATTATCTATTGTTATAATGATTGAAGCGATCTTGTCTTGTTCTTCCTTTAATTCAGGAATAGTTATATTTAACTTATCAATATCACTTAGATAGATACCAGGTTGTGCTGAAATAACTGTTCTTTTTTTTAATTGATTTTGAAAATTAGAACTTTTAGAAAGTGAAAAAAGAAAATTAGAACTAGTTAGAATGTTTTCATCTGGCCGTAGGTATGCCACACTACGCTGAAATGTTAACTTGTTAGCCTCTTTTAAAATAGCTGATCGCCCAATTGTCCCAACGATTGTTAATAATACATCACCTTTACGTAACTGGAATTTATCGTGAATTTTCTTAAAATCATTTTCAGATATTTTCCTGTCATTAGAAGTAATCACCACTCTATTATTAATAATATTTTTAGCACTTAATAACCAAGCCCCCTGTTGTACGCTTTCATATGATCCATGCGTACCATCTTTTAATAGAGAAAGACTCTTCCCCAACTTATGCTGCTCCCATTTAACATTAATATGTACTTTTATAAAAATTATCGATAATACTGAAAAATAGATGGTAAAAAGTTACGATATAATAAGTAATTAGAATATACATTTAATTAGGTGAAATTATGGCAGAATATAAAAGAAGATCAGTAGAAAAAGCAATTATTATGGCATTAAGAGATTTAGGTGGGTCAGCAAGCCGAAAAGCTATTCGGAAAGCAATCGCAGATAATGAGTATGATGGATTAACTTATGATCAGGTCTATGCAACTAAAGAGGGTAAAACAGGAACTTATTCTCCATTTTTATTTGATTTTAACTTTGGTATTCGAAATCTACGCAGTGTTCAATACATTGAAGAGCCTCATCGTAATCAAGATATTGTTCTTACTAAGGCCGGAGAGAACGATGATTTGACAAATTATCCTTCGTTAGAGCAGAAAAAAGAAATTCGTGCTTATTGGGATAAGAAAGATAAGGAACGTGCTGAACGGAATAAAAATAAACACATTGAAAAAAGCGGGGACGAATCAACTGGACCAGAAGACCAAGAGGACACTAAAGATTTAAACTGGAAAAACCAATTGATTACTCAATTAATGAAGTTTGATCCTAGTAAATTTGAAAGCTTTTCGCGCCTGTTGATTACAAAAATGGGCGTTGTAATTGATAAAGATCGCGGAATTGTTCGTTCCGGTGACCATGGGATCGATGGCTTTGGATATTTTACATCTGATGAATTCAGAACTAGTCGAGTAGCGATTCAATGTAAAAGGTACACAAAAGGAGCTGTATCTGAACCTGAAATCGATAAGTTTAAAGGGGTAATGGATAGCTTTAATGCTGAATATGGGATATTTATTACAACTAATTATTTCACAGATCGTGCTCGAAAAAAGGCAACCCAAGGAAATAATACTGTAACATTAATTGATGGGCAGACACTTGCTGAATTGGTTGAAAAATATCAATTACATATTACACCAGTTAATACGTATGCTTTAGATGATTATTACTTCGATTTGAAGTGAAATTTAGGAGTTGAAAATGATTGACTATACAACGTTAAAACATCAAGCGGATGGCACTCCGACTTGGGATGCATTTTTAGGAATTATTTTAAAAGTTGCTGTTGAAAGACAGAATTGGCAAAGCAGTGAATTAATACAAAGAACTTTAGAAGAAGCTAATTTACCGCAAAGCATGTTGCAAATGCGTTATCCACAAAAGAGTCACGATTTGGTCATGCGTAATCGGGTTAGTTTTGCTTTAAGTGATTTAGCAATTTCAGGTTTATTAGATCGACCTAAGAGAGGCCTTTATCTCCCGACTAGTCGCGGGCAAGAGCTTAGTAAAGAATATGGAATTAATATAACGAGAACTTTGATCCATAATGAGCCAGCTTATAAGAAATACAAACAAGAAAAAAGTAATCAAAAGAAAAATAGACAGAAGCAAGAAAATAAAGATTTAGCTGAAAGTCAGATTAAGGAATGGTTTAATCAGCAAAACGAAAAAACGCAGGATGAATTATTAAATCACTTGGTAAAGATGAATCCATATAAATTTGAAAACTTAATGGTTCAGTTGTTATCTGTAATGGGCTACAAGGGTGATGAAGGGCAAGCCTTAGTAACACAAAAATCAAATGATCATGGAATTGATGGAATTATTAATCAAGACCCACTAGGTTTGCAAAAGGTTTATATTCAAGTAAAAAGATATGCGCCTGATAATTCAGTTCAAATGCCAGAAATTACAGCATTTAGTGGCTCAATTAAGCTAAAGCATGCCGATAGGGGTGTATTTATTACTACTTCTACATTTACTCAAGGTGCAATCAACGCAGCAAGGGACTTAAATATTACATTGGTTAATGGCGAGATGCTAACTAATTTAATGATTCAGTATCAGGTAGGAGTAGAAGCAAAAGAACATTATATGACATATCGAATTGATGGCAATATATTTTAAGATAATAAATCTTACCTAAACCTGAAATCGCTTCCTTACATTATCATTCAAGTGCGTTATAATTAACTTAACTAGTCAACAAAGGGGCGATTATATATGAAGTGTCCATGTCATAACTTATCAAAGAACCAAAAGATTGTTTTATTAACGCTTGTCGCAGGGACCTTAATTTGGCCAATGTACTTGCTATATAAGCTAGCAAAGAAGAATTAATCTTATCCTAAGAATCACTTGCAAGTGGTTCTTTTTCTTTTCATGATATAATTTGAAAGTTAACTAAAAAGGGGGCGAACCACATGTTAGACATTCTAGATTACACAAAACAAGAATTGATTTCTGACGCCGATTTTTGGCAATTCGCTGGCGAACATCTTGAAAAGCCAACTGAATTTAGGGGCGTTTCATTTGTGTCCTCAATTAAGTTTATTGAAGAACAACTATTATCTCGCTATGATAAGGTCACTTTGATTCTCGGCTTAAGCGATAATGGGAAAGAATCAATTGGTAAACGGATGAGGCAGTTAAACGACCGGACTGAATTTGTCAATTATGGTTATGAACACCCGGATAGTGCATTTACGAAGCGAATTTTGGATGGCAGCTTGCAACTCTTATTTACCAAGCATGAATTAATTCATACTAAAATGTACCTAATGACAAATGGCGACCAGTATCTCTCATTTTCCGGTTCGATGAATTTAACCGAGGCCGCAATTCACCATAATGTAGAACAACTAGCCAGTGACTATGGAATGCAAACTGATCCGCTTTATCAATGCCATGTTCAGATGTTCAATGATAACCTCAACCATGCGACTACCTACCTAGACGCAAAGAAAATGGCCGGGTTCATTCAGGCGAAGAATAAAGAGCAACTTCAGATTAACGTCTATACCGATACAGTAAACATGGTGAAAAATAAGGATACTGGTGATCAAGATGCGGTGATTATCCCGGCGGAAGAAGTGAAAGAATATAAGGACCGGTATAGTTCTGACGACGAATTAAAGAAACTATCAGCCCAAGAAAAATTAAGTGTTGCTCAAACCGTGAAACTCTTCGGCAATGCTGGCTATAAGAAACGCAACCTTGAAAACATCGGTAAAGAACTCTACAGTCTTACCCAGGTAGTTAAGCATGTGTCTCGAAACGATGATAACTCAGGTAAGATTACCCATGAAGAAGATCTCTACCCTAAGCCAGTCTTGTTTTATAATAATGGTCAATTATTTGAAGCCCCCCGCGTTGGTGATAATGTAAAATCAGAATTAATCGAATCAGATTTAACAGGTAACCGTCTCCGTGAACAGTTACAATTATTTAGTGATATTGCCCATGAGTACGATAACTATAAAGAAGTCGGCGAAGGGTGGCAGGCTTGTGACTTCATGTGTTTTCTGTTTGAGGCCCCGTGGTTATGGAAAATCCGTAATATGTATGAATTATCGCCGAGTAGTAAATCCCGGGAAGATGTTCCTTTAGGGGTTGCGTTGATTGGACAGGGACGAACTGGCAAGTCAACCTTAGGGAAGCGACTAGCCGCTAAGCTAACTGGAAGCGGCAATTTCCTTGATGGAGGAGTTTTTGATGCTAAAAATTATGCATTGGGAAAATCAAATATCAATATGACGATTACAACGGTCTTAAGCGATTATATGTATAGTGATGGTCCTGTTAACCCAATGATGATTGATGATATTAGCCCCGACTTAACAACCCGTCCTTATTTTGACCGCTTTATTAAAGAGATTACTAATAATCGCAGTCTAACTCAGCCACTCCCATCATTTATTTTTACGATGAATCGGCGTGAAGGTGATAGTAAATCACAATTTTCCCTTAAACCGGAAATCATGCGTCGGTTATGGTATCTCAGCTTTGAATCAACTTTTGCGGGGGATGAGAATGAGCGAGAAGCTAAATTAAATGATTTGCTGGAGCGCGCTAATGATCAACTTTATCGCTATTGCCAAGTTGAACTCGCAAAGTTCTTCAATGATGTGTCACCAGCGACAGAACAAAAGATTGAGAAAGACTACCTCTACCCAATCAAATTTGTCTTAAAACAAGCGATGGATCAATTCGGGATGTTTGACCTGGTTAAGGAATACTTTGACGATAATTATGACTATTCACTTTTTGTCGGTCGTAATGATTGGACAATGCTTATTAACCAGGCGGAAATGGGTGCTGACCTAACCTTTATTCAGCAGGATGGCCAGTTAAAAGCGCAAATCAATAAGCAGCTTTTTAATAAGGTTTCAGATAGTACCGCGCGGAATAATGGTTCGATGATGATGGAACGATACTTCCAATACCTTCCCCGAAAGTATCGGATTAGTTACCAATATACCAGTACCGGTTTTATTGTCGATGTTGCTAATTTTGATCGATGGCTTAACAGTGATACTCTTCAGCAAAAGTATAATAGCAGTAAGGTAGCTCGGGACGCCCAAAAGGTAAACACCGATGCAAAGATGACGGAATTGCTTACCCGGTTAACAGAAGCACAAGAAAAGCAGGCACACCGCCATGGGATATTTGGCTGGCTTAAAAAGAAATAAGGTGAAATTATGAAACATATTTGGAAACTTAACCTATTTCAAAAAATCATTGTTTGGTTGTTTATTATTGCTTTAATTACTTGGCCCATATATTTTTACGTGAAGGCAAAATGGGGATAGAATAAGAGTGTAGGTAGTCACAGGGTTTTTAATAAAAAGGAGCCGATTTTTATGAAGAAGAATAAAACTACTACTACAACTACACAACCTAAGAAACACTCAAAGAAGGGCAAATTAGTTTTAATCACTTTGATTGCGGGAGCGATTATTTGGCCAATATGCTTATTTATGAAAGCATCATCAAAGTAATTTAATTTTGAGAAGGGATCACAATGGAGTGGTCCTTTTATTGTGGAAACAAATAAATGGAATGCGATGTATTTGTTGTGAATAATTTAAATAGTTAACACCTTAGAAGGTTTTAGTACAATTACTTCTTTCTGTTATAATAAGATTATAATTAATGTAAGCGTTATAATAATTCTCCATAGAGAAAGGAAGATAATTAATGACTAAAAAGATTATTCTCGACTGTGACCCTGGGCATGATGATGCCTTAGCTTTAACAATGGCAGTTGCATCACCTAAAATCGAATTATTAGCAGTCACGACCTCTGCGGGTAATCAAACGCCAGATAAAACTTTGAATAATGCAATGCGAATGTTAACGTTACTACACCGTGAAGATATTCCAGTTGCTCAAGGTAATCAGACTCCGTTAGTAAAACCATTAGAAACGGCACCAGAAGTTCACGGTAAGACGGGGCTTGATGGGGCTGACTTGCCTGATCCCGATTTTGCAGTTCAACCAATTCCTGCTATTGAGTTGATTGCTAAAACTCTTCGTAAAAGTGATGAAAAGGTTACATTAGTAGTCACCGGTCCAATGACAAATGCGGCCTTATTCTTGCGAGTCTATCCCGACTTGGCAAAAGAAAAGATTGATCAAATTGTTTTCATGGGTGGGGCAATGGGACTTGGGAATTGGCGACCATCAGTTGAATTTAACATTTTTGTTGATCCAGAAGCAGCTAAAATTGTAATGAACTTTGGGCTACCACTGGTAATGGCACCGTTGAATGTAACCCATAAAGCTCAGATTATGAAAGATGAGATTGATCAAATTGGGCAGATCGATAATCCAGTTGCCCAAGCTTTCTATGGTCTCTTAAACTTCTTTGAACAGTACCATGAAAATCCTAAGTGGGGCTTTAAGGGTGCGCCACTCCACGACCCATGTACGATTGCTTGGTTGATTGATCCCACCATGTTCGGTACTGACAAAATGAATGTAGATGTTGAAACTCAGGGCAATCTTACACGGGGAGAAACGGTTTGTGACTACTATCAGTTAACTGATAAGCCCCAAAATACTGAAGTCCTCCTTGATATTGACCGTGAGAAATTCATCCAATTGATCATGGATACCCTGCAAAGTTTCTCACAGAAATAAATTTGCTGTTTACAAAAAGAAAGTGAAGAGTTACACTATATATAAATTTAACAATCTAATTTTCTTCGGGGCAGGGTGAAATTCCCAACCGACGGTAACAAGTACGCTTGGAGTCCGTGACCCGTTAGCATTTATGTTAACGGTTGAACCAGTGAAAATCTGGTACCGACAGTATAGTCTGGATGGGAGAAGAAAACTAAAAATGACACAATCAGTTTAAACGTAAAGCCCCGGATAGCAGTGATGTTATCCGGTTTTATTTTTGCCGAGCTGTTTTTTTAAGTTAACTATTTAGGATATCTGTCAACTGGTA
>NZ_QORN01000031.1:0-31150 GCF_014830205.1 Limosilactobacillus walteri | reverse complement strand
CCGGGTTGGTTTAGTATTACTCTTCTTTTCTAAATATTTTTCTTGACTAATCGTAGGAAAGGGGCTCTGACATAAGTCTCCTATATCGTTGAAAATGCTACAGCGCAGTACACAAAAGGACTCTAGCGTTCGGAAAATCCGAACACTAGAGTCCTCTTTATTTTGTTTGATTAGAATAATTGCTTAATTATCATAATTACCAGTAATTGGGTTCATTTCATGAATTTGATTTGTAGCGGGATCGTACTGATAAGTACCAGTAAGGTGTGCTACGTTTGGATCGCCACCTTGATTATTCCGTACTTCGATTTGGTAATTATTATTTTGATCATTTTTAGTGACATAATAATGATTACCAGCTTGTTGAACACCGCTTGTTTTAACAAAACTTGTTAAGGCCTGCTTGTCATTATTGGCAGTAGCACTTGATGATTGTGCTGATGTTACTTGATTGCCACTGGCTGAATTAGAAATTTGGCTGTTTGAGTGGTTAGTAGTGGTTGAACTAGCTAGGCTGCTTGTATTAGCTGTACTTGTTGCAGAACTTGAACTAGTTGTTGTAGATGAAGCACTTTGAACCTTAACAGCTTTTTGACTTGTTGAGGTCGGAGCAGCTTTTTTGTCTGCTTGTTTGGTAACCTTGGTAGTGGCCGTTGATGTCTTTGTTGATGGGGCCTCCGCACTATTAACGCATCCAGCTAAGCCTAGTGCAGTCAAAATTACTAACGAACTTGCTAAAACTTTACTTGTCATCTTCGTCATTTTAATGACCCCCTCATATTCTCTCTTAATTTACAAAATCTTATATACATATTATACCTCCTTTTGAAATCTTTTTGTAATATTTTTAACTTTTTTGTCACATTTAACTACTTGTGTTTAATAACGCGAAGATATTTTTCCATATGAAGGTATTTAAGTTAAAATTGATAATACTTAAGACGATAAGGAGCAGATAATGATGGGTAAGTACAACATGACAATTACAAAATTGCATCAGATGGTAAAAGAGGGGATAGTACCAGGGGTTAGTTATGTCATCTTTGACCACAGCGATACGATAAAGGAAATAACAGGATTAGCCGAAATATACCCTACTCCTAAAAAGTTACAAGACGGAATGCTATATGATCTTGCTTCACTAACAAAGGTAATTGGTACTGTTCCGGTAATTGCGATGTTAATTCAAGAAGGTAAGCTTGAACTTGATGATCCGGTTAATAAGTTTTTACCGGTATTTAAGGATGCTCGACCGACTGTGCGTAATTTATTAACTCATACTTCTGGAATAGCAGGTTATATTCCTCATCGTGATGAATTGAATGCTGCTGAATTAAAAAAGGCTTTTTTGACTCAGATGAAGGTGGGAGATAGTTTAAATCGCCAAATTAAATATGCCGATGTAAACTACCTCTATCTTGGTTGGATTATTGAAGCAATTTGCAAGAAACCTGTTCAGCAAGTAATTACCGAAAGGGTTCTTAAGCCCTTACAGCTGCCAAATGCGTCTTTTAATCCGGTACCACAAAATTGTGTGCCAACAGAAGTCCAAACTAACCGAGGGCTGATTAAGGGCAAAACGCATGATCCCAAAGGCTTTATCCTTAAAGAACATTGTGGATGTGCTGGCTTGTTTGCTTCCTTAGATGATCTGACTATTTTTAGTCATGCATTAATTGAAAATAATTTAAATGGCTTGTTATCTTCGCCAATGGTTGATGCAATGTTTAAAGACCAGACTCGTATCCCTGGACCACATACCCGTTCACTTGGCTGGAAGCTATTTCACGCAACTGGTGATGACCATCACCTTCTAATTAGTCATACTGGCTTTACTGGAACGTGGATGGTGCTGGACCGTCAAAATGATCAGGGATTTATTGTGTTAACGAATCGCGTTCATCCGACAGCCCATAATCAAGAATATTTAGATGCCCGAGACCATATTTTTGCTACTTACCTTCTGGAGAAAGAAAAAACTTTGTGAAATTTATATTCACGGTAATGAATAAGCGCTTTCTTAGAATATACATTTAGAGATAATGAAATGTATAAAAACTGTCAATTATTTATATTAATAACTTCTGACTTTATAATTCACTAAATGTTGATATTTAGGCATTTGACAACGGTTACACAAACAAATATTATGTAAGTGTACTCAAGTGATACTTCAAAAAGGAGTGATATTGTATGCAAAGTCCAATTCATGTTACATCAGAAATTGGAAAGCTTAAGACAGTTATGTTGCATCGGCCAGGTAGGGAAATAGAGAATGTTTATCCTGAAATTCTTCACCGGATGCTTGTGGATGATATTCCATACTTACCAATCGCTCAAGAAGAACATGACCTCTTTGCTCAAACCTTGCGGGATAATGGTACAGAGGTATTGTATCTTGAAAATCTCTTAACAGATGCATTGGCAGATGATAACATTAAGGACGAATTCCTTGAAAAGATTATTGCTGAATCAGGATTCGCTGCTGGTGCAATTCATGATGCATTAAAGGAATACTTGCTTAGTTTTAGCACCAAAGACATGGTTGACAAGATTATTGCTGGTGTGCGGAAAGACGAAATCAAGACTAAGTATGTATCTCTTGCGGAGTTAGCCGAAGATAAGGATTACCCATTCTACATGGATCCAATGCCAAACGCTTACTTTACTCGTGATCCGCAAGCATGTATCGGGGACGGTATTACGATTAATCATATGACGTTTAAGGCTCGTCAACGCGAATCATTGTTTACGGAATACATCATTAAGCATAATCCACGTTTCGCTGATAAAGGCGTTAATGTATGGCGTAACCGTTATCCAGAAGGTCGTATTGAAGGTGGGGACGAATTAGTTCTTAGCGACCATGTATTAGCAATCGGTATTTCTCAACGGACATCAGCTAAGGCAATTACTGAATTAGCAGAAAGTCTCTTTGAAAAGTCAGATTACGATACCGTTATTGCTATCCATATTCCACACAATCACGCAATGATGCACCTTGATACTGTATTTACCATGATTAATTATGACCAATTTACAGTTCACCCAGCAATCCTTCGTGATGGCGGTCATGTGGACGCATACATTATGCACCCTGCCGCTAATGGTGAAATCTCGATTACCCATGAAACAAATCTCAAGGAAATCCTCGAGAAGGCACTTGATAAATCTGAAATTGACTTAATTCCTACTGGTGACGGTGACCCAATTGTTGCCCCACGTGAACAGTGGAATGACGGTTCCAACACGTTAGCAATTGCTCCTGGTGAAGTTGTAACTTATGACCGGAACTATGTCTCAAATGATTTGCTGCGTAAACATGGTATTCTCGTTCACGAGGTTCGTTCAAGCGAATTATCACGGGGTCGTGGTGGTCCACGGTGCATGTCATGTCCAATTGTTCGTGAAGATCTCAAGAAATAACAAATTAACAAAAGCAGCAAATTTATCTGAGCGAATAGAAAGGGTATAATTTTGCTGCTTTTTCTTGTATCATTTTAGTGTAATTAATTTGATAAGAAGGGAACACGAATGGATCGAAAGGCAAGAAGAAAATTTATTGAGCAGGTCGTTAATGACCGCAAAATTGAAACACAGGACGAACTGCTTAAATTGTTATCAAATGCTGGATTTGAGACAACGCAAGCGACGATTTCTCGTGATATTCATGCATTAAATATTGTGAAAGCCAATGATGGCGATGGTCATACCCACTATGTTCAGTTGCATGTCACGCCAGAACATAGCTTTGAGCGGTTATACCAAGGCATTCATGATAATGTGCGAACAATTGAAACCGTCCAATTTATGAATGTTATTAAGACAGCACTTAATTCTAGCTATGCGACAATTTTAGCGGGGATGTTTGATGAGCTTGATATTCCTGAAGTTGTGGGAACTCTTGCCGGCAATGACACCTTAATTATCATTAGCAAAAACAATGATGATGCTAAAATGGTCTATGACTTAATCATTCAACACATGCATTCTTAAAACGCATAGGAGGAAATCTTTATGGAGGAACAAAAGAAAGGTATCGGTAAAGGCGAATTAATAGCGCTAATTGTTAGTTCCTGTATCGGTACTGGAATATTCGGTATTACTAGTGATGTAGCTGCTGCAGCGGCCCCTGGTCCTGCATTGTTGGCGTGGATTTTTGTGGGAATTGGCTTTTTGATGCTTGTTCTTTCGTTAAATAACTTGTCAGAAAAGCGCCCTGATCTTACTTCAGGAATCTTTTCGTACGCAGGGGCTGGATTTGGACCGCTTGGTGAATTTATCTCTGGTTGGTCTTATTGGCTCTCCGCATGGTTAGGGAACATTGCATTTGCTACGATGTTAATGAGTTCAATTGGAACCTTTTTCCCCACGTTCAAAGGGGGCCAAAACCTTCCATCGATTATCGTGGCGATTATTTTTTGCTGGTTGCTGACAATTCTTGTTAATAATGGGGTTGAAAGTGCATCATTCGTTAATATGATCGGTACTATCTGCAAGGTTTTACCATTAGTTATTTTCATTATCATGATGGTAGTTTGCTTTAAGGCCGGGATGTTTACTGCTGACTTCTGGGGTCGGGTTGCTGACAATGCATCTAAAGGAACGACGACTGGTTCTGTTTGGGAACAAATGAAAGGTACCCTAATGACATTGATTTGGGTATTCATCGGTGTCGAAGGTGCGTCTGTTATGGCTAGCCGTGCAAAATCATTAACAGCTGCGCGTGAAGCATCCCTTATTAGTTTTGGTATCTTAGTTGTTATTTATGTTTTAATTTCCATTTTACCTTACGGAGCATTAACCCGAGCTGAATTAGCCGGAATGGGACAGCCTGCAATTGGGCATGTTCTGCAAGCAACTGTTGGTAATTGGGGATCAGTTTTAATTAATGTTGGTTTGATTATTTCAACTATTGTTTCCTGGTTATCATGGACAATGCTACCAGCGGAAACCACCATGTTAGTTGCTGATGATAAGGCCATGCCAAAGATTTGGGGAAAGGTTAACGTTAAAAAGGCGCCAACTGCTTCCTTAATGATTACAGCGGTTCTTCAAACAATCTTCTTGTTCTCATTGCTTTTCACTGATAAAGCCTATGAATTTGCATATTCCTTATGTAGTGCAGCAATTTTATTTTCATACTTATTTGTTGGACTTTACCAAATGAAATACAGTTCTGCACATCAAGAATGGGGTCAATTCACGATTGGTTTGCTCTCAGCTGCATTTATGTTTGCCTGCATGTTTTTAGCAGGCTGGCAAGAAGTTTTGTTGGTATCGATTAGTTTTATTCCAGGATTCTACATTTACTACTTAGCATGTAAAGAAAATGAACGGAAAGTTACAACTGCTGAAAAATGGACAATGGCATTGATTTTAATCTTAAGTGTTGTTGCAATTTGGTTAGTTGCTAATGGAACTATTGCTATTGGCTAAGTAAATAATGTATAATTATTCCACATTTTAAGAATATTTATAAGTGAGGTGATTAAGGTGAAGGAAAAGAAATTGAATCTCTTCCTCTTAATCACCTTAATTGTTGGGACGATTATTGGTGGCGGGATTTTTAATAGCCCGACCGATTTGATTTTGAAAGCAAATCCACTAGCATCATTAATTGCGTGGTTGATTGGTGGATTCGGGATTTTGATGTTGGTATTGGTTTTCTATAAGCTTGCAATTATTAAGCCAGAGATGAATGGCGGGATTTATACCTATGCAAGAGAAGGATTTGGCAATTACGTAGGTTTTAATTCCTTTTGGGGTTATTGGATGGGAGCGGTTTTTGGCAATATTGCCTTTATCTCGCTCTTCTTCAAGACGTTGAATAGCATGCTAGGGACGCACCAACTCTCGCCATTGTGGTGTTTTATTGGTGGCTCAATTATATTGTGGGGATATACCGCTATTACATGGTTTGGTGTTCGCGAAGCAAGTATTTTGAACGCGGTTATTACAATTCTTAAGATCTTGCCACTAGTATTAGTGGTAATAGTAGGGATTTTTGCCTTTCAGCCACATATTTTTGATGTTCCAGATTGGTCAAGTATATTAGCAGTTAACCACCAGCAAGTATCATTGGGTGAACAAATAAGCGGTGCAATGAGTACAATTGTGTGGTGCTTTGTCGGCATTGAAGCAGCAGTTTCGATGTCGCGACGGGCCAAACAGGCAAAAGACGTTGGTAAAGCTACAGTTATTAGTTTTGTGATTGTTTTAGTTCTTTATATTTCAATTTCTATCTTGCCGATGGGGATTTTACCGGCCAAAGAACTAAGTCAAGCATCTGTACCGCTGGCTGCAGCACTTAATCATACAGCATTAGGTACTATCGGGAGTTTAATTATCAAAGTAGGGTTGCTAATTTCCCTACTAGGAGCATTGTTAAGCTGGTTTATGATTGGACCAGAGATTGCGTACGTAACAAGTTATGATAAGGATATGCCACGGCCGTTTAAACTTGTTAACAAACATAATGTTCCAGGATTTGCGTTAATTGTTTATACGTTAATTATGCAAATCTGCCTCTTGGTGCTGTTACTACCGCAACTACAAACCGCTTATACGATTGCCTATACCTTAGCTGCAACGATGACATTAGTTGCCTATTTGTTATCTGCCTTATATGGATTGAAGCTCGCCTTTAATGAAAAATTGGGGTTAGGATTTAAGGTTATTGCTTTTCTGGCATCCCTTTACGCAATATATATGTTAATTGCTTCTGGCCTTGAATATGTCTTTGCTAGTGCAATTATCTTCGCTCTTGGCATTCCGCTTTTTGCTAGTGCGCCAAATAAGATGACGAAGAAAGAAAAGGGATTGGCGGTTATCATTGCCCTTGCCGGCGTTGTTGCACTAATTTTGATTGTTAACGGGAAAATAAGTTTTTAAACAACAATGAGCGAGTTGTAGGCCAGAACGAGCTGGTTTAGTTCGTAGTCTCATCTCCGCACAACTGGCTAGGGTGGGCAAATGGTTAATTGCTTTTTAGTGTTTGAACTGCTATCCAGCTACTACGTGGTAACATTTTGTAGTTTAAAATAATAAAGGGGGCTGTGACATAAGTCTCCTATATAGTTGAAAATGCTACAGCGCAGTACACAAAGGGACTCTAGCGTTCGGAAAATCCGAACACTAGAGTCCTCTTTGTGCTTGCGGGGGTTCGAAAACGAACTAGCAAGCTAGTTCTGTCTCACTCCCCCTCGTTATATTCTTTTCAATTTATTAACAGGCAGATTCTTAAAGGGGGTCTGCTATTTTTGTTTATTCACCGATCATATTACTTTTCATATTATCCATCCGCCAGACAACGTAGGTTTCAATTAATGTAATCAAGCTTACTAATAGGATTGTAAAACGAGATGAGGTAAGAAAAAGCAAAATGATTAGAATCCATGACATCCAATTCCACCGGCGCTCAAGACGCATAACTTTTACAAATCTTGGCGGTATGTTGGCAGGTTTTTGGGTAGCTAATAGTTGTAACTGGGAAAAAAGACGGACTTCCCAGAAGCTTTCTAATAAAAAGATAATAGTAAATACGAATGTTATTGTTTGATCCAATATTTGTCACCTTAACTAAAATGTCGGCTCGATTTTAAGCGCTTTTTGGCTGCTGAGATCGGCACTAGGGTACTTATATTCAAGAGCGGCGAGAAGAATTTTTTTAGCAATTTCACCATTACGCGTTAAGATTGGTCCGTGGAAATATGAACAGTAAGTATTTTTATAGATTGCCCCTTCGGTTTGATCTTCACCATTATTACCGTTTCCAGAAATGACTTTTCCGAGGGGACGTTCTCCTTTTCCGATAAATGTTCGACCGTTATGGTTTTCAAAGCCATGATATTCTTGACCGCTATCTTCATTTTTTATTGTAATGTCCCCGATGAAGCGATGATTATCTTGGCTTAAAGTATAATGGTCAAGGATCCCTAGACCAGGAATCTTTTCACCATTAGCACCGATATAATAATGGCCGAGTAATTGATAGCCACCGCATATGGCTAAAAGCGGCTTGCCTTCATTGATAAACTTGTCAATCGCGTCATGTTTGTTGGGGAGGTCTTTTGAAACAACTAATTGTTCATAATCCTGTCCGCCACCAAAGAGTGCTAAGTCAAAATCATCAGGATTAAAGTCATCATCAATACTAATAACTTTGACATCAATATCAGCATCCATTTGTTTAGCATAATATTGTAAGGCAATGATATTACCAACATCGCTATAAGTATTTAAAAGATCACCATACAGATGAGCAAGGTGTAAATGATATGCTGTCATTAGTCCATTCCTCCTTTGATGTATCCCTTGTCTGCTAACTGCTTCCGTAGTTGTAGGACGGCAGTGTAGGTAGCAAGAATATATACATGCTCTGTTGGCATATCTTTGATTTTATCAATCACTTGGGTAAGGTCTGGTTCATGCCACATTTCCTTTATACCGGCCATGGTTAAGCGGGTGGTGATATCTTTATAGCGTTCTCCACCAGTCATATATTGTGGAATTTGGTGTTGGGTAAGTTTTTCAAAATCACCATCCCAAATCCAACTCGTATCAATCCCATCGGCATAATTAGCATTTAATAAGAAAGCAAAACTAAATGGTTTATCATCGGTTTCAATCATATCAAGAACTTGGTTAAGACCAACTGGATTTTTAACGAGAATGAGGGTTACTTGTTTCCCATCGACATTAATAACTTCTTGTCGGCCAAAGACCCGCTCATCGGATTCAAAAGCATCTTTGATTTGTTCTTGACTAACACCGAGAAAGCGGCCAAGCGAGTAAGCAGCTAGTGCATTATAAATATTGTATAGCCCCCCAATTCCGATAGTATATTTTTGACCATCGATCTCAAAAGTTGAATGCGTGGGCGTAAGCTTATCAATTTTAGTTACGGCATAGGTTAAGGCTGGGCGGTGGAATCCACAGTTAGGGCAGAAATAATTACCAAGACCAGCATAAGTCCGCATTCGATATTTTAAAATGTGTTGACATTTAGGACAAAGAAGACCGTCAGTGTTAGCTGGGGCATTAAATGGCTCTTTTTCTTCATGATTAAAACCATAGTAAATAACAGGGTTTGGTAAATCTTTGCTGTTAAATAGTTGTTCATCGCCATTTGCGATAATTGTGGCTTGTGGTGCTAACTTAACCCCCTTTAAGATTTTATCGTAAGTTGTGTAAATCTCGCCGTAGCGGTCCATTTGGTCACGAAAAATATTAGTAAACACAAAAGCAATTGGGGTAATGTATTGGCATACTTTTACTACATTTGCTTCATCGACTTCAAGAACAGCTAATCCTTTTTTCTTTGGGCGGGGCGCGGTGATAAAAGTGGTTACAATTCCTTGTTCCATGTTAGAACCAGTTGGGTTTGTAAGTACTTGATCGTATTTCTCGCGGAGGACGCGGACACTCAAAGCGGTAGTAAGTGTCTTTCCATTGGTCCCAGTTATAATTACAAGGTCGTATTTTTTGCTAAAGGCTTGCAGAATGTTGGGATCAAGCTTTAGTGTTAGTTTTCCTGGCAGAGAGCTTCCGCCATTCATAAATGTATGGAGAAACCAATAGCTTGACCGCCCGGCAAATTCGGCAAATGAACTTCGAACTGTCATGAATGAGTGCATTCCTTTCATGTTAATTGTAAATGCTACAATTTTGATGTTTAAATTTTACCGTTTAATTTTAAGCTTAACGGTGATAAAAAGAAAGTTATTAAGATGAAATTATTATAAGCTTTAAGTCTTTTGTTGTAAAAAAATAGTTTTCTTCCAACGTGGAACTATTTAAATGACACAAATTTTTGGATATAATGAAGAGTACTATGCAAACAAAAAGGAGCAATTGTAGTGGCACAACTATTCTTTAAATATGGCGCGATGAATTCCGGTAAGTCAATCGATATTTTAAAAGTTGCTCATAATTATGAAGAGCAAGGGAAACCTGTTGTATTGATGACGAGTGGTGTTGACAATCGATCTGGCCAGGGAGTGATTGCTAGTCGAATTGGTTTAGAAAGAAAAGTCAAACCAGTAATGGACGATACGAATATCTATGATTACGTCAATAAGATGGACCATAAAGTATATTGTGTATTGATTGATGAAGCCCAGTTCTTAAAGAAGGAGCATGTCTTACAATTAATCAAAATTGTTGATGAGCTAAATATTCCAGTAATGGCATTTGGCCTAAAGAATGATTTCCGCAATGAATTATTTGAAGGTTCCAAGTACTTGCTAATTTATGCTGATAAGATTGAGGAAATGAAAACAATTTGTTGGTTCTGCCCGCATAAAGCGACAATGAACTTGCGAATTCATAATGGCAAACCAGTATATGAGGGTGAACAGGTCCAAATTGGTGGCAACGAATCATATTACCCTGTATGCCGAAAGCACTATTTTCATCCCCAACTAAAACCACAACAGGAGGAACAATAGAAAATGGAAATGGAAGAAATTTTCGATAAGCTTCAAGCGGTTGCTGACCGATATGATGAATTAAATGAATTAATTAGTGATCCTGAAGTTATTGCTGATTCTCAGCGTTTTATGAAGCTTTCCAAAGAAGAAGGAAGCTTGCGAGAAACAGTAGAAAAGTATAATCAATATAAAAAAGTTACGCAAACCGTCAATGATGATGAAGAATTATTACGAGAAACTAATGATGATGACTTGGTTGCCTTAACTAAAGAAGAACTAGCAGAAGCGAAAGAGGAACAGGCGCAGCTAGAAAAGCAGCTTGAAATCCTCTTGATCCCTAAAGATCCTAATGATGATAAGAACATTATTATGGAAATTCGTGGTGCTGCTGGTGGGGATGAAGCTAGTCTTTTTGCGGCTGATCTTTACAATATGTACCTCCACTATGCAGAAAAACAAGGATGGAAAGTTGAAGTTGTTGACCGTAATGAGACTGAGGTCGGTGGATTTAAGGAAATTGCCCTCATGATTACCGGGGATAAGGTCTACTCTAAGCTTAAGTTTGAAAATGGCGCTCATCGGGTTCAGCGTGTTCCGGTTACTGAATCCGCTGGCCGGGTTCACACATCTACTGCCACGGTCGGTGTGATGCCGGAAGCAGAAGACGTGGATGTCGATATTGATCCGAAAGACATTCGTGTTGATGTCTACCGTTCAAGTGGTGCTGGTGGACAGCACGTTAACAAGACATCTTCAGCGGTGCGGATGACCCACCTTCCAACAGGAATTGTGGTCGCAATGCAAGATGAACGATCTCAGCAACAAAACCGTGCTAAGGCGATGCGAATCTTAAAGTCACGGGTATATGACTACTACCAACAACAAGAACAGAGTGCATATGACCAAAAACGAAAAGATGCCATTGGTACTGGTGACCGTTCAGAACGGATCCGGACATATAATTATCCGCAAAATCGGGTTACTGATCACCGAATCGGCTTAACCCTAAATAAGTTAGATAAGATTATGGCGGGCGACTTAGATGAGATTATTGAAGCACTGATTGTAGCTGATCAAACGCAAAAGTTGGAGCAATTACGGAATGAATAATTTTACGCCACAAAATTATTTTATGGCTCAACGGTGGGCAAAAGAGCAACTTAATGGTACGGATGTCGACCCTCATGCCCCGCAATTCTTACTCCAACAACTACACAACTGGGATGCCACCCATTTACTGTTGCATAACCGTGATCAAATGCCAGATAGTGAAGCAGAGTGGTGGCATAGTGCAATTAAAAGGCTGCTTAATCATGAGCCTGCTCAATATATTGTTGGGCAGGCCCCGTTTTATGGTCGTACATTTAAGGTGAATAAAAATGTTTTAATACCTGAAGCAGAAACGGCCGAGTTAGTCGAATGGGTATTGGCAACAACGCCGCCTGATCCATTAAAAGTGCTTGATTTAGGAACTGGCAGTGGCGTTATTGGGATTACATTAGCACTAGAGCGCCCTAGTTGGGATGTAACTCTAAGTGATATTTCTTCGGCTGCCCTGAACGTTGCCAGACAAAATATGACCACCTTTGGATTAAAGCTACCTTTAATCCAAAGTGATTTATTTGCTAACATTTCCCAACAATTTGATTTAATTGTAACCAATCCGCCATATATTGACCGAGCTGACACTGATATGATTGATCAAGCCGTGTTAGCTAATGAACCAGCATTGGCCCTATTTGCAAATGAGCATGGGCTCGGTTTTTACCATCGGTTATTTAAGACAATAGGCCGCTATCTACGGACTAATGGTCAATTATTCGGTGAGACTGGTTATGATCAGGAAGAATCAATTCAAGTTTTATTACACCAAACTGACAAACACGCACAGATATGTCCACGACATGATGTGGCAGGAAAAATGAGGATGATACACGCATGGGATTTTTCAGACGCAGGAGGAAGATAGTAAGAATGGATACACGGATTTTTCGAAATGGTGAAACTGATCAAGCAGCTGTAGCGATAAAACGTGGTGAATTAGTTGCCTTTCCAACGGAAACCGTCTATGGTCTAGGCGCAGATGCAACAAACGAAGCAGCAGTTAAAAATGTTTATCTTGCAAAGGGACGCCCGAGTGATAATCCATTAATTGTTCATGTTAATTCAATCGCGATGGTTGAAAAATACGCCGCCGAGATTCCTGATAATGCTCGTAAACTAATGGCAAAGTTTTGGCCCGGATCCCTAACAATTATTTTAAAAATCAAAAAGAACGCTCTTTCTAAAACGGTAACTGGCGGTTTAAAGACGGTGGCTTTTCGTTTTCCAGATTGTCAACCAACCCTTGACTTAATCGAAAAAGCAGGAGTTCCAATCGTTGGGCCTTCTGCTAACACTTCCGGGAAGCCTAGTCCAACAACGGCTCAGCATGTATATCACGACTTGCATGGTAAAATTGCTGGGATTCTTGATAACGGCCCAACACGGGTAGGAGTAGAGTCAACGGTTCTTGATATGTCAACGGATCAACCAGTAATTTTACGACCGGGCGCAGTGACAAAGAAAGATATAGAAGCGGTAATCGGATCAATTGATCTTAATCATCACAAGGTTGGTAAAAATGAAACTCCTAAGGCGCCTGGAATGAAATATAAGCACTATGCACCTAAAGCACAGGTGTACATTGTCGATACAGATACTGACTGGGATAAAGTCGTTGCCTGGATTAAAGAACAACCATTTGACGTTGGGATGATGGCTGAAGAAAAGATTTTGCAACAAGAAGTCTCGCCAATGAATGCAATTCAGTTTTCGTTAGGAAAAAACGTTCAAGATGCAAGTGCTCGTCTTTTTGATGGATTACGTCAGTTCGATGACCAGCCAAATGTTAAGGCAATTGTAACGCAAGCATTCCCTGCTCATGACCTCGGCGGTGCTTATATGAACCGGCTAAACAAGTCAGCGGGTGGGATGCATTTTAATCAGACTATCCTAAAGTAAGCATATAAAAACTTGTTAAGTTTTTTTGTCACGCCTTGCTTTTTCTGGTAGAATAGTGGAGAAATTCAAAGGAGTGTATTTTAGCATGGGTAAATTTGAAGTTATTGATCATCCGCTGATTCAACACAAGTTAACAATGATTCGGGACAAAAATGTTGGGACAAAGTTTTTCCGGGAAACTGTTAAGGAAATTTCAACGTTAATGGCATATGAAGTTGCACGTGATATGCCATTAAAAGACGTTGAAATTGAAACCCCGATTGCTAAGACGACTCAAAAGGAACTTGCGGGGAAAAAGGTTGCAATTATCCCAATTTTGCGGGCTGGTTTAGGAATGGTTGACGGGATGACGGACCTCATTCCTGCAGCGAAGATTGGTTTTATTGGCATGTACCGTGATGAAGAAACCTTAAAGCCTCACGAATACTTTGTAAAATTGCCAAATGATATTACTGAACGGCAATTATTTATTGTTGACCCCATGCTTGCTACTGGTGGTTCAGCAATGATGGCAATCGAAGCATTAAAGAAGCGTGGCTGCCAAGAGCAAAATATGAAATTTGCTTGCTTGGTTGCTGCTCCTGAAGGTGTTAAGGCAGTTCGTGAAGCATACCCTGATGTTGATATTTATACTGCTGGATTAGATGACCACCTTAACGAAGATGGTTATATCGTTCCAGGATTGGGTGATGCAGGTGATCGCCTCTTTGGTACTAAGTAATTTAAGTTTAAAGCTATGGTAGAGATGCCGTGGCTTTTTATTTTTTAAATATCGTTTTGCGCTGAAACGGCTTTCGCTTATAATAAGTAATATAACAGAAAAGAGGGATCAATAAATGGAGATCCGTATCAACGGTATTGCAGCCAGTGATGGGGTTGGCATTGCGCCGGCTTATTTACTAACGAAGCCAAATCTGAGTTTTGAAAAGTATCATATTAGCGATGTAACTGCAGAAAAGCAACGATTACATAATGCGTTTGATGATATTGTAATTAACTTAAAAACAACTAAAAAGAATTTAACAGGTAAGCTTAGTGATGAAGACCTTGCAATTTTTGATACTCATATCGCAATACTAAATGATCCAGAGATGATCAAACAGGTTGAAACAAGAATAACGAACCAACGTTTAAATGCTGAATCGGCCTTTACCGAAGTGATTTTAAAAGCAATCCGAACACTTCAGGCAATGACTGGTAATGAATACATGCAGGAACGAGCGGCTGACTTTCAAAATATCCATGACCAGGTACTTGCAAAGTTAGAAGGGAAAGAACTTCCCAACCTTCGTTCACTAGATCACCCGGTAGTTGTAGTTGCTCATTCAATTGGTCCTTCAGATACGTCACAAATGGATGCACGTTTTGTTAAAGGAATTATTACAGATCTCGGGGGCCGAACAAGTCATGCCGCAATCATGGCACGATCATTACAGATACCGGCGATTGTTGGATGTAATGATGTTACTGACCGGGTTGAGAACGGTCAAGAAATGATTATTGATGGCTTTGAGGGGAATGCTATAATTGATCCTTCATCTGTAGATATTGAGCAGTATCAAAAAATTGCTAATAAGTTTATGAATATTCGTGAACAATGGCAGCAAATGATTGATCAGCCGTCTGTGACAGCGGATGGACATAAGTATAAAATAGCTGCTAATATTGGTTCTTCAGTTGATATTTCCGCAGCAATTGAAAATGGTGCGGACGGTGTTGGTCTTTTTCGGACAGAATTCCTTTATATGAAAAGTGATCACTTGCCAACAGAAGATGAGCAGTTTATAGCTTATCGGCGAGCGGTAGAACAATTAAATGGAAAACGGCTAGTGGTGCGGACTCTTGATATTGGTGGCGACAAACCGCTTCGTTTTATGCCTCTTCCTAAAGAAATGAATCCTTTTTTAGGCTATCGTGCAATTCGGATTGCGCTTGATCGTCCAGCGATGTTTAGGACGCAGTTGCGGGCGCTGTTACGGGCATCTGAGTACGGTAAAATCAGTATTATGTTTCCAATGATAACTACGCTAGAGGAATTACAAGCGGCAAAGAAGATTTATTATGAAGAACAGGCAAAATTGGCTGTTAATCATCCGCAAATCGGCCAAGATATTCGCTTGGGAATGATGATTGAAGTGCCGCTTGCTGCTCTTAATGCCGACCGGTTAGCTTCTGAAGTTGATTTTTTTAGTATTGGCACGAATGACTTAATTCAGTATTGTTTTGCTGCTGATCGTGGTAACGATGCAGTTTCGTATCTCTATCAACCATTAAATCCGACCTTCTTAAAACTAATTAAACATATTATTGACGCTGGGCATACCCATAATACAGTTGTTGCAATGTGCGGAGAGATGGCTGGCGATCGGTATGCGTTGCCTTTATTGATTGGGATGGGATTAGATGTTTACTCAATGAGTGCCAGTTCAATTCTTCGGACGCGATCAATGATGAGAAAACTTGACCGTCAAAAGTGTGAGGAACTTTATCAAGAGGCAATTACAACTTGTGATTCAATGCCTGCGGTAAAAGAACTAGTCCAAAAATGGCTATTAGAAAATTAACAAAAGGATTTAGGAAAAGTAAAGATTATTCCTAGATCCTTTTTTTACTGGGAGTTAATAGTAAAATAGCAATAGTTTTGCTTTTTATAAGGAGGGGACAAGATGTGGCTAAAGGGTTCTGGACGGAGCAAAAAAAATGGCTATTAATTGCCTTAGTAATTATTGGAGGAGGAATTCTCTTTTTTACTAGCCATAATGAGCGGTTTTATCAGCAACCAATTGCAAAGGTAATTAGTGAAAAAACAACTGGAAAACGAAAAACAAAGGATCAGTTTGAAAATGTTGACCACCAATACAACCAGCAGTTAAAAGTTAGAATGATGAATGGAAAATATCAGGGGCAGGTATTAACAGTTCAAAATACTTATAGCGACTCACAGCCCATGGACCAACGTTACCGCGTTGGAAATGATATTTTTCTAACTCAAGTTCGTAAACAAAACGGAAAACTTTCCGCCAATGTTGATGGCTATAAGCGTGATACCGTTATTGTTTTCTTACTTTGGCTTGTTACTTTAATGTTGTTATTATTAATGGGACATGCAGGATTACTTGCGCTTATTAGTGTAGTGATTAATGCAATTTTATTTTTAATTGCAATTGAAATTGACTTAAAGCAAAATGGTCAGCATATAATGTTGCTTTTTAGCGTACTCGCAATTATTTTTACTTTTATTAGCCTATTGCTAGTTCTTGGCTTTAGCAAACGGATGCTTGCGACCTTTGCAGCCACCGTTATTGGTACATTTGTTGCCTTAGGAGTAAGTGTTTTAGTATTTAGTTGGACGCATGAACGAGGCGTTTATTATGAATCGATGGAATATGTTACTCAGGTACCGCGACCGCTGTTTTTGGCAGAAACTTTACTAGGTTCGTTAGGAGCAGTAATGGATGAGTCAAGTGATATTATCGCCACCCTTTTTGAATTAAAGCAACTGAACCCACAAGTAACCAGAAAGCAATTATTTATATCGGGACGTAATGTTGGAAAATCAATCATGGGACCACTTGTGAATGTCCTTTTCTTAATTTTTATGGTTGATACATTTACCGGAAGCCTTTTATATATTAAAAATGGGAATTCGTGGGGCTATACTTATGCGATGAATATGAGTTTAGGAACAATTCAAAGTCTTATTAGCGGGATTGGAATTGTTTTATCGGTTCCGCTTGTTAGTCTTTTTGGCGCATTATTATTAGGAAAGGGGACCCGCAAATGACAACAATTACCGGTTTAGGGTTAGTCCTTCTTATCTTGATGGTTCTCGTTGGTGGCAAGCAAGGTTGGACCGCCTTTTTGAGTTTATTGCTTAATTTTGGCTTTCTTTATTTTGCAATTATTTTAGTGGCATTTCATGTTCCGCCGCTTTTTGTAACGGTGACTATTGGGATTACAATTTTAGCGATAACGATTTTTATGGGTGAGGATGATTTGCGGACGACAATTACTGCCTTTTATTCCTCACTAATTGTGTTGGGGTTAATCCTTATTTTGATTTTTGCTGTTGAACATTGGGCGATGGTTCAGGGATTTGGCACTGAAGATAGTGATGAATTAGAAGGAATGTCAATCCTCATTGGGATTAGCTATTTAAAGGTTTCCGTCACCACCACGATTTTGAGTACGCTCGGGGCCATCGCTGAGGCTGCCATGGCAATCGCGTCAGGACTAACTGAAATTCTTGAAAATCATCCCGAACGAACAAATCGGCAGTTAATTCATAGCGGGATGGCAATTGGCCGCCAAATAATTGGTACGACTTTTAATACATTATTTTTTGGCTTCTTTGGCGGCTTTTTAGCGTTATTTATTTGGTTCTTAGGTCTGCATTATTCATTTGGAACAATTATGAATAACAAAATTTTTGTAGCAGAAATGATTGAAATTTTGATTTCATTTATCGGGGTTCTAATTACTGTCCCAATGACTGCGTGGGTAATGACGAAACGACGAAAATCAGTTGTTGACAATTCAATGAAAACAAAGTAGTATACGAATAACTTATAAATAGACCTTTAAGTGAAGTCCCGTGAGGCTTCAAAGGTACGGATAAATTCAAGATAGCCTTTTTAAGGAGGCTATTATTAGGATGAGACGACTTTGGAGCACGGTTTCCAAGGTCGTTTTTTCTTAGGAGGATCTTATGGCACATCGTGATAATGTGGTGTTGGATGTTGATGAGCGTCCCACACCGGGACATTGGTTTGGCTTATCGTTACAGCACATGTTTTCAATGTTTGGCTCGACAGTTTTAGTACCGATTTTAGTTGGATTGAACCCCGGAATTGCGCTATTTAGTTCTGGAGTTGGCACGCTAATGTACTTGCTTATTACAAAACACAAAATTCCAGCTTATATGGGATCTAGTTTTTCGTTTGTTGTTCCAATGATGGCATTGATGAAAACGACTGGTTATCCAGGGATTGCCCAAGGGACAATTGCTGTTGGGTGTGTTTATTTAGTTGTGGCCGTAATTGTATCAAGGATCGGTTCCAAATGGATTGATCGGGTTTTGCCACCGATTGTTGTTGGACCGATTGTTGTCGTGATTGGTCTCTCATTGGCTGGTACTGCGGCCAAAGATGCGACTATTAACGCAACAACTGGGCATTATGACTTACGATTTTTTGCTGTAGCCATGTTAACGATGGTGGTGACAGTAGCGTTTAATATGTATTTTAAGGGCTTTTTAGGCTTGATTCCGATTTTGATGGGGATTGTTGCCGGTTATGTTATCGCGGTCTTGTTTGGGGTCGTTAATTTTACACCAGTTATGAAAGCACATTGGTTTAGTTTGCCAGCATTTCAACTACCATTTATTAGTTATCATCCGCAGCTTTACTGGGGAGCAATTTTAAGTATGGCGCCCATTGCCTTTGTTACAATGACAGAGCATCTTGGTCATATTATGGTCTTAAACGAACTTACAGAACGAAATTATTTCAAAGATCCTGGCTTAAATCATACCCTTGCAGGCGATGGAACTGCTTCAATTATTGCTGGTTTTGTTGGTGGACCGCCAGTTACTAGTTATGGTGAAAATATTGGGGTAATGGCAATTACACGTGTTCATTCTGTTTATGTTATTGCGGGGGCTGCTATTTTTGCGATCTTTTTTAGCTTTATTGGTAAGTTAAGTGCATTAATTGAATCTATCCCTTCGCCCGTAATTGGGGGGATATCGTTTCTATTATTTGGGGTAATCGCATCGAGCGGATTACGAGTGATGATTGAAAATAAGATTGACTTTAATGAAAAGAGAAATTTAATGATTTCGTCAGTTATCCTAGTTATTGGAATCGGTAATGCTTATTTACAATTAGGTAAGTATCAGTTTTCTGGGCTGGCAGTAGCTGCAATATTGGGGATCGTGATGAATTTGATTTTACCGGCAAAAGCCAAGAGCGAAGTATAAGGTATTAATGTAGCGGGCACTTTAGCCTGCTTTTTCGTTGCTTTAAAAGACAAAAACAAAAGAAAGGTTCAATGAAATACAGATTGAAATAAAAAGTTTGTAAAATATCTAAAAAGCGCTTTCTTATTAGTATTATCAGTCGATTAGTAGGGGGAGTTATTGCCAATATTTTTTTGAATTTTAATCAAATTAATGATATATTAACATTCGTAACTTGGGGTAGTTCGTTTTATTTGCAACGTTCGTCCAATTTACAAGCCAAATTATTGTTATAAGGAAAGAGGTGGAATATGAATGGGCGGTGATGCTTTAACTTTTAAGCTTTTCGGACTCACTTTCAATACAACGAATATTGTTTCTGGACTGATTATCTACGCAATCGTGTTCTTCACTCTTTACGGGATGTCACGAAAGATCCAAATGAAACCTACTGGCGCACAAAACGTATTTGAATGGCTAGTAGATTTCACTAACGGAATTGTACGAAGTCAGATGCCAGCATCGGAACAAGGACATTATAGTTTCTTTGCGTTTGTTTTGTTTGTCTTCATCTTCTTTGCTAACCAATTCGGTTTGATTTTCCAATTCCATTGGAACGGGGCTGAAATACTTAGAAGTCCAACGGCAGATCCAGTTGTTACGTTAACCCTTTCTTTGATGGTAATGGTATTAGCCCATGCTGCTGGGGTAGCTCATAATGGTCTTGGTGGATATCTTAAAGGGTACACTAAGCCGTTTACTTTAATGCTTCCTGTTAATATCATCGAAGATTTTGCTAACTTCTTAACTCTAGGTCTCCGTATCTTTGGTAACATTTTTGCCGGTGAACTTTTGATGAGTTTAATCGCCAACATGGCATTCTCACATGGGGCCTTGACCATTATTCCAGGATTGATTTTGGAACTTGCATGGCAAGGATTCTCCGTATTTATTGGTTCAATTCAGGCATATGTCTTTGTAACATTAACGACGGTTTATATTTCTCGGAAGATTTCCGAATAATAATCCCTAAGGAGGAATTTTAAAATGGCATTAGGAGCAATTGCTGCAGGACTCGCGGCTATGGGTGCCGCTATCGGTGGTGGTATCGGTGACGGTATCTTAATCGGACACACTGTTGACAGTATCGCACGTCAACCAGAATTACAAAGTAGATTACAAGCAACGATGTTTATTGGTGTTGGTTTGATTGAAGCCATGCCTATTATTGCCATCGTTATTGGCTTCCTTGTTATGAACAAGTAATTATTTTAATTGAGTTTTTAATTTTAAGATAAGGAGGTGTCAATAGATGTTTGTAAACAGTGTGTTAGCTGAATCAAACAGTTTATACATTGGTGACTTAGTATTCTACATCGTTACTTTCATTATCTTGATGTTATTGGTAAAGCATTTTGCTTGGAAACCGGTAACAGACATGATGAAAAAGCGTGCGGACAAGATTGCTAATGACATTGATAATGCTGCTCGTTCACGTGAAAGTGCTGAAAAGATGGCTGCTAAGCGTCAAGCTGAGTTACAAAATTCCCGTCAAGAGGCTGCTGAGATTGTAAGCAATGCTAAAAAATCAGGGGAAACTCAACGAGCACAAATTGTCGAAACGGCACAAAAAGATGCACAAGCTCTCAAGCAACAAGCACAGCAAGATGCTGAACAAGCACGTCGCGATGCATTAAACAGTGCTAAGGATGACGTTGCAAACTTATCTATTGAGATTGCTTCCAAACTCATCCAAAAAGAATTAAAGGCAGACGATCAAAAACAATTGATCGATTCCTATATTGAAGGGTTGGTAGAACATGAGTCTTGATAAGAAGACAGTAGCTGAGCGTTACGCAAAGGCACTGTTTGAATTGGTCGATGCTGATAACGAACTCGATCAAACTTATCAAGAATTAATTGCTTTACGCCAAGTCTTTGAGGACAACGAGGGATTGGACACCGCACTTGCGGGGGTTCAACTGTCACTTGATGAAAAGAAATCATTGATTGAGAATTTAAAGCAGGGTGCTTCAAAGTATGTTGCAAACTTAATTCAAATGGTTTTTGATTACGGCCGCATCGACTGCATGGTCGCAATTATTGATGAGTTTGAACGGCGGTATGACCGTAAAAAGAAACGGATGCATGCTGACGTTACCACAGCGATCCAACTCGATAAACAACAAGAGGATCAACTAAAAGCAAACCTTGCACAACGCTTTGGCGCTAATGAAGTTACTTTAACTGAACATGTTGATCCAGAAATTTTAGGTGGGGTTATTGTCCATGTTAATAATAAGACATTGGATGGTAGTCTCAGCTCAAAGATTAAGCAAATTCGTCGTTTACTAGTTAGATAATTAGATAAATAGATCTTTTTTCAAAGAGGTGAGACCTTTATGAGCATTAAAACTGAGGAAATCAGTTCACTCATCAAAAAACAACTCGCCAACTACCAAGATAAAGTATCTGTCGAAGAAACGGGTACTGTTACCTACGTTGGTGATGGGGTTGCTCGTGCCGATGGCTTAGATAACGCTATGGCAGGTGAGTTGCTCGAATTTAATAACGGGGTCTACGGAATGGCTCAAAACCTCGAAAGTAATGATGTTGGTATTGTTATTTTAGGAGATTACACAGGCATTCGGGAAGGCGACACCGTTAAACGGACGGGTCGAATCATGGAAGTACCCGTTGGTGATGCATTATTAGGACGGGTTGTTGACTCATTAGGACGTCCAATTGATGGCCTTGGTGAGATCAAGACGGATAAGACTCGCCCGATTGAACGTAAAGCTCCAGGTGTTATGGAGCGTAAGAGTGTTAGTGTGCCACTTCAAACTGGTATTAAGGTTATTGATGCCTTAGTTCCAATTGGTCGTGGACAGCGTGAATTGATTATTGGTGACCGTAAGACTGGTAAGACTGCCATTGCTTTGGACACTATTATTAACCAAAAGAACCAAGACGTAATTTGTATTTACGTAGCGATTGGTCAAAAGGAATCAACCGTTCGGGCTAGTGTTGAAACCCTTCGGAAATATGGAGCCCTAGATTACACAATTGTTGTTTCTGCTAGTGCTTCTAATCCTGCACCAATGTTGTATATTGCACCATATGCAGGAGCAGCGATGGGTGAAGAATTCATGTTCAATGGTAAGGATGTATTAATTGTTTATGATGATCTTTCAAAGCAAGCTGATGCTTACCGTGAACTTTCATTGATTCTTCGCCGGCCTCCTGGTCGTGAAGCTTACCCTGGTGATATTTTCTATACTCACTCACGGTTGCTAGAGCGTGCTGCTCGTTTGTCTGATGATCTTGGTGGAGGTTCAATGACTGCCTTGCCAATTATTCAGACGCAAGCAGGTGACGTTTCCGCATATATCCCAACTAACGTTATTTCTATTACTGATGGACAGATCTTCTTGGATTCAGATGAATTCTACGCAGGTCAACGGCCAGCCATTGATGCTGGTACATCAGTTTCGCGTGTTGGTGGTGACGCACAGGTTAAGGCAATGAAGAAAGTTGCTGGTACATTACGTTTGGATATCGCTTCATACAACGAATTGGCATCATTTGCCCAATTCGGCTCTGATTTGGATGCAGCTACGCAAGCCAAATTAGCACGTGGTCAACGGACAATGGAAGTCTTAAAGCAAGGCTTACATGATCCGCTACCAGTAGAAGAACAAGTTGTAACATTATTTGCTCTTTCTCGTGGCTTTATTGATAAGGTCGAAATTGAGGATGTTCAACGCTATGAAAGTGAATTGGCTGCTTACATGCATGCTAACCACCAAGACCTCTACGACACCATTAAGAAGACTGGTAAGTTACCAGAAGGCGATGACTTGCAAAATGCTGTTGCGAAGTTCTCTGAATCATTTCAGGGGAGCAAAGACAACAAGCAAGTTGCCGAAGAAAAATAGTTAATAATGATTAGTCGAAAGGACGGTGAGATTTAGTGCCAGCTTCACTCGCTGCAGTTAAACATAAGATTGATTCCACAAAAAGTACACGCCAAATTACTTCGGCGATGCAAATGGTTTCAACCGCAAAACTGAATCAAATTCAACACCACACTCAGACCTACGAAGTATATGCTGAGAAGGTTAAGCAAATGTTGTCTGATCTGGTTAAATCTCACAGCGCAACATCTGCAGCTTCGCAAGATGATGTTTACGCTGCACTGTTTAAAAAGCGCGCAGTTAAAAAAACTGGGGTGCTTGTGATTACGTCTGACCGGGGTTTGGTTGGTAGTTACAATAGTAATATTATCAAACAGACGCTAGATATGATGGCTAAGCACAATCTTGATAAAGACAACACCGTTTTCTTGACGGTTGGTAAGACAGGAACAGAATTTTTTAAGAAACGCGGCATGAATGTCGTTTATGAATATTCAGGCGTTAGTGATGTTCCTACTTATCGTGAAGTTCATAGCATAGTAAAAACTGCTGTTCAAATGTACAGTGACCAAGTATTTGATGAGATGTACATGGTTTATAGCCATTATGTTAATCGAATTACATCAAAGGTTATTGTACATGATGTACTTCCAATTACGGAAAAATCATTACTCGATGATGATGAGCTTAGTGCTGAAAGTAACCAAGAACTAAATAATTCTGAAGTAAGTACTGCTCATGTTTCAGCTGAGTATGAGTTTGAACCGTCAGATACGGAAATCATTTCTGCGTTGGTAGCTCAATACGCAGAAAGTTTGATTTATGGAGCGATTCTCGATGCTAAAACATCAGAACACTCTTCAAGTGCTAATGCAATGCGTTCAGCGACAGATAATGCCGATGATATTATCTCAACTCTCGAATTGCAATATAACCGAGCACGGCAAGCTGCCATTACCACCGAAATTACAGAAATTACTGGTGGTATGACAGCCCAAGAATAATATTTCTAACGTAGGAGGAAACAACATGAGTTCTGGTAAAGTTCTACAAGTTATCGGACCAGTTGTTGATGTTGAATTTCCCTTAGACGAAAAACTTCCTGAAATTAACGACGCTTTGAAGATTAAGGAAAGCGATGGCAAGGTTTTGACGACTGAAGTTGCCCTAGAATTAGGTGATGGAGTCGTTCGGACAATTGCCATGGACGGTACTGATGGTCTTCAACGGGGTATGGAAGTTGAAAACACTGGTGCATCAATTAGTGTACCAGTTGGTGACGATACTCTGGGACGAGTATTTAACGTCTTAGGTGAACCTGTTGACAACGGACCGAAATTTGGTCCTGATGCAAAGCGGATGCCTATTCACCGTGATGCACCAAAGTATGATGACTTAAACAATGCTACCGAAATTTTGGAAACAGGGATCAAGGTTATTGATCTGTTAGCTCCATATGTTCGTGGTGGTAAGATTGGTCTATTCGGTGGTGCCGGTGTTGGTAAAACTGTTTTGATTCAGGAATTGATTCATAATATTGCTCAAGGTCATAATGGTATTTCAGTATTCACGGGTGTTGGTGAACGTACTCGTGAAGGTAATGATATGTACTATGAAATGAAGGCCTCTGGAGTTCTTGAAAAGACGGCCATGGTTTATGGTCAGATGAACGAACCACCGGGTGCCCGGATGCGGGTTGCCTTGACTGGGTTGACGATTGCGGAATACTTCCGTGATGTAAAAGGTCAAGATGTTCTTCTCTTTATTGATAACATTTTCCGGTTTACACAAGCGGGTTCAGAAGTTTCTGCTCTTTTAGGACGGATTCCTTCTGCCGTTGGTTACCAACCAACATTAGCTACTGAAATGGGTCAGTTGCAAGAACGAATCACTTCTACCAAGAAGGGTTCAATTACGTCTATTCAAGCCGTTTATGTTCCTGCCGATGATTATACCGACCCTGCTCCAGCAACTACCTTTGCTCACTTGGATGCAACTACCAACTTGGAACGTCGATTGACTCAAATTGGTATTTATCCTGCCGTTGATCCACTTGCTTCAACTTCAACAGCCCTTACCCCTGAAATTGTTGGGAAAGAACACTATGAAGTAGCTACTCAGGTTCAGCATGTTCTGCAACGATACCATGAACTTCAAGATATCATCTCCATTTTAGGTATGGATGAATTATCTGATGAAGAAAAAACTATCGTTGCTCGTGCACGGCGGATTCAAAACTTCCTTTCACAAAGCTTTAGCGTTGCTTCTCAATTTACCGGTTTACCTGGTAAGTATGTTCCACTAAAAGAGACAATTAAAGGCTTTAAGGAAATCCTTGCTGGTAAGTATGATGATCTTCCAGAAGAAGCATTCCGATTAGTTGGACCAATTGAAGACGTTGTTGAAAAGGCAAAGAAAATGAAAGCTGATACTGACGAAAATAGCTCAGAAGACTAGGAGGGATAATTATGGCTGAAAATACTTTTAAGGTCACTATTATTACTCCAGATGGCACCGTCTATGATAATGATAAGGTCACAATGCTCGTGATGAACACTGCGGGTGGACAAATGGGTGTTATGGCCAACCACGTACCATTAATTGCTGCGCTAGAAATCAGTACAGTCCGAATTAAACATTCTGAGGGCACTGATGAAGTTGCTGCTGTTAATGGTGGAATCATTCAATTTGATGGTCATAACGCTATAATCGCAGCTGATAGTGCTGAAATGCCTGAAGCAATTGACGTTGAGCGTGCTCAAAAAGCTAAGGAGCGCTCTGAATCTGCTATTGCAGAAGCAAAGAAGAAGCATAACCAAAATGACTTGTCACGAGCAGAGGTTCACCTCAAACGTGCTATTAATCGTTTGAATGCTTCTAAGCAACGCAATATTTAGGCAAATTAAATTTTGAGAATATTAAAGGGATTGTGACGAATGTCATTAGTCCTTTTTTTTTGCTTCAAAATGGATCTTATTTAATATAACGTTAAGCTTTTTTATAAAACAGTAATTTAATGGTGTGATATGATATGATTAAATTTAGTTTAAAAGAAGGTGATCGATTGCAAATTACAGGTTTGAGGGCACTAATAGAGATTGTTGTCCAGTTTGCCTTTGTTTGGTTAGCGTTTGCTGCTATTCAAGGTATTCACTTTGAGCGTTTTTTTAACCGACCACCACGAACATTACCTTTACTTATTGTTTTAATGGCCACTGGGCTAGGATATTTATGTGCAACATTTTTTCTCAATATCCTAAGCGCAATTGGTAACTTGACCTATTTAATTCGATAGTTATTACTGGAGGAACTTATGGAGAAGATTATTGTCAAGGGTGGACAACGATTAGCTGGTCGGGTAAGAGTTGAAGGAGCAAAAAACGCTGTATTGCCGATTCAAGCAGCTGCGATTCTTGCTTCAAGTGGAAGTATCCAATTATCCAATGTCCCGATTCTATCAGATGTAACAACAATGAACCAGTTGTTGCGGTTTTTAAATATAAAAGTCAACTTTGATGAAGAGAACCACTTATTAGCATTGGACGCTTCTAACCCAGTATCGTCTGAAGCGCCATTAGAGTATGTCAGCCGAATGAGAGCATCGATGGTTGTATTAGGCCCGTTACTTGCTCGAACTGGTCATGCTCAAATAGCCTTGCCAGGTGGCTGCGCAATTGGTTCTCGACCGATTGACCTTCATTTAAAAGGACTTCGTCAATTAGGCGCGGTTATTGAGCAGCATGACGGCTATTTAGAAGCTCATGCTGAGCATTTAATTGGTGACCATATTTACCTTGATTTTCCTAGTGTCGGAGCGACACAAAATATTATGATGGCGGCGACTCTTGCTCAAGGAATAACAACGATTGAAAACGCGGCAAGTGAACCAGAAATTGTTGATCTTGCAAATATGCTTAACAAAATGGGTGCTCGTGTTCATGGTGCGGGGACAGAAGTTATCCGCATTCAAGGTGTTAATTTCTTACATGGGTGTGAACACTATGTAATGCCAGACCGGATTGAAGCGGGAACATTTATGATTGCGGCTGCTGTTACTAACGGAGACGTCATTGTTGAGGGTGCAATTGCTGAACATAATTCTTCTTTAATTGCAAAATTAGAAGAAATGGGTGTAACAGTGGTTGTTCAACAAGATGGGATTAGGGTGTTAGGGACATCGGTTTTGCTGCCGACTAATATTAAGACGCTTCCATATCCTGGCTTTCCGACTGACCTGCAGCCCCAGATATCTGTTTTACAACTGTTAGCGAATGGGACAAGTACTCTTGATGAAACTATTTTCGAAAAGCGCTTCATGCATCTTGAAGAATTACGCCGGATGAATGCTGAATTCCAGATTAATGGACCAGTTGCGGTTTTAAATGGACCAACACATTTTAGCGGTGCAGAAGTTGCGGCTTCTGATTTGCGAGCAGGCGCGGCATTAGTTTTAGCTGGACTTGCTGCGGATGGGATTACCCAAGTACGTAATCTCAAATATATTGATCGTGGCTACTATCATCTTCACCAAAAGTTACGGCAATTAGGGGCAAAGATTGATCGGATTGACGTTGACGATAAAATTAAGTTAGCTGTAAAGTCAGCTAAAAATAAAACAAACCAAGATTAGAGAAAAGGTGAAATCATAAGCGACTTCTGCCTTACTCCCTATTTTGTGGTATAATTACGAACGATATTAACGAGTTTAGTGTTAACACTTAACTAGCTAGAAGGAGAAGAAATTAATGGCAAAGGATATTGGAATTGATTTAGGAACTGCCAATGTTTTGATTTATGTTCAAGGCAAGGGCATCGTTCTAAATGAACCGTCTGTTGTTGCGGTTGATACAAAGACCAATAAAGTATTGGCTGTTGGATCGGAAGCTTACCGGATGGTTGGGCGAACACCAAGCAACATTCGGGCTATTCGTCCATTAAAAGATGGTGTTATTTCTGATTTTGATGTTACTCAAGAAATGCTTTCTTACTTTATTGGTAAGTTGAGTGTCAAAGGGTTTATGTCAAAGCCAAATATTATGATCTGCGCGCCAACTAACATTACGGAAATTGAGCGTAAGGCGATTATTCAGGCTGCTGAGCAATCAGGAGGCGGAAAAGTTTACCTTGAATACGAACCTAAAGTTGCCGCAATTGGTGCTGGCTTAGATATTTTTAAGCCCCGTGGAAACATGGTAATTGATATGGGAGGCGGTACTAGTGATATTGCAATCCTTTCATTAGGTGACATAGTTTCTAGCCAATCAATTCGGATGGCTGGTGACAAGATGAATAGTGATATCGCTTCTTATATTAAAAATAAGCATGGCTTAGTGATTGGTGAACATACTGCAGAAAAAATTAAGATGGAATTAGGAACAGCATTACGTGTTGATGATCCTGAAACAATGGACGTTCGTGGACGTGATGTGGCAAGTGGTATGCCAAAGCAAATCACTGTAAATGAAAATGAGATTGAAGAAGCGTTACATGATACGCTTGAACAAATTGTTTCAGCTGCCATCAATGTTTTGGAGACTATTCCTCCTGAGCTAGCTAGTGACATTATTGACCGCGGAATAATGTTAACCGGTGGTACTTCATTACTAAAGGGAATTGATCAATTATTTAGTGCCCGTTTAAAGGTACCGGTTGTTGTATCTCAAGACCCATTGGACAATGTTGCCAAAGGTGCAGGTGAAATGTTGGAACGGATGCAAAAGACAGAACGGAAGAAGTAATTATACGTGGTAAGGATATTGTGTAAGTTGATCCGCTGGTACCAGCAGGGGATTTCAGCACGCCGCCCGTATCGGGTTTGTCGGTTTATGCCAACCTGTTCAGAATATATGTTAGAATCCCTTCAACGGTTTGGAATAAAGGGGATTCTGTTAGGACTATGGCGGATTCTACGTTGCCAGCCTTTCTCTCATGGCGGCTATGATCCTGTACCAAATCATTTTACTTTTCGTCGTCAGTAGCAATAATAGTTATTAAGGGTGAAAAAGTGTCAAAGAAAGATAAAAAAATAGAAGTCAGCGTTAAAGATATTGAACGTCGTAATCAACCTGTTCAGCAGATTTTTATTGGTGACCGGTTGATTGGGGAAGTCGTAACTGATAATGAGCGTTTCAAAGCGATGCTGATAGGCAGTCAGAGCGAATTTTATGTTCGTTCGCAAGAAGAAGGATTGGAAATGGTCCTTCAACAATATCATCTTCACCAGCATTAGTTTGGTGAACCATCCTCTTTGATTAATAATTTGTAAAGGAGTTTGGTAATGCAACGTTCACAAAATGATGTTGAGAGTCGGATTGATTGGGGAATAATATTTTGTGTTCTCTTACTAGCATTAATCGGATTAGCATCGATTTATGTAGCAGCAGTCCATGACCGGCAGCAAACTAGTGTAGCACGACAAGTTATTACACAATTAGTTTGGTATGCTGTTGGGACAATCTTAATTGTCGTAATTATGCAGTTTGATGCCGAGCAATTGTGGAAACTAGCACCAATTGTATACTGGTTAAGTGTGTTTCTGATGTTTGCTATTCTGGTATTTTATAGTCGGGCATATTATGCAAGTACAGGAGCAAAAAGTTGGTTTGCAATTGGTCCATTTACCTTTCAACCATCAGAAATAATGAAACCAGCTTATATTTTGATGATGGGCCGGGTTATTACAACTCATAATAATCGCTATAGCGTTCATACAATTGATTCAGATTGGAAACTAATTGGAACAATGTTTTTATGGTTATTACCAATTTTGATTTCATTAAAATTCCAAAATGATTTTGGGACAGGATTGGTTTTCTTTGCAATCTTTTGTGGAATGATCCTTGTTTCTGGAGTTACGTGGCGGATCATTGCTCCGGCAGCCACAGCACTGGTTGTTATTGGTGGATCTGCCCTAGCGATGGTAACAAGTAATGTCGGACGACAGATTCTTGAACATATTGGTTTTCAAGCTTATCAATTCGATCGGGTTGATACTTGGCTTCATCCAGAACAGGATACGACAAACCAAGGTTATCAACTTTGGCAAAGTATTAAAGCTGTTGGATCTGGTGGTATTACAGGTACTGGTTTTAATAACTCGAAAGTATATGTTCCGGTTCGTGAGTCCGATATGATTTTCTCAGTTATTGGTGAGAATTTTGGCTTTATTGGTGGAGTTTTATTAATCTTAATTTATTTATTGCTGATTTATTTAATGATTCGGGTAACATTTGATACGAAAAATGAATTTTATGCGTACATTTCAACTGGAGTTATTATGATGATTTTATTCCACGTTTTTGAGAATATTGGAATGAACATTGGCTTGTTACCACTAACTGGTATTCCATTGCCATTTATTAGTGCTGGTGGGTCTTCATTAATTGGTAATTTAATTGGGATTGGAATGGTAATGTCAATGCGTTACCACCACCATTCATATATGTTTAGTAGTAACCGAGATTTTAGATAATGGGGATGTATAAAATGGCAAAAAGTTATTTTTGGGTAAAGGAACAAGCTGACGGTACCAAGCGCGTAGGCTTAAATGATACTGGTCGAGATGAGCTTGGTGCGGTAAGTTTTGTTGATGTCCCAGCAGCTGGGACAACGCTTAAGCACAATGATAAATTTATTGCGGTTGAAGCAGAAAAGGCAGTAACGGATGTTGATAGCCCTATTGATGGTAAAATCGTTAAAATCAATGAAGGCATTATCGATGATCCAGCTGGATTAAATTCAACTGATGAAGCCAAAAATTGGATTGTAGAAGTTAAAGATTAAAAAAACGGTTGAGGGAAAATCCCCCAACCGTTTTTAATTAATGTCTTTAGACCTAG
>NZ_QORN01000030.1:0-39535 GCF_014830205.1 Limosilactobacillus walteri | reverse complement strand
TTGTGTACTGCGCTGTAGCACTTTTAACTACTTATGTCACAGTCCTTTTTAATTGCTTAAAAGTGGGTCATTCTTCAATTTTATTTATTTAAGATATAAACAATATTATTAAGTAAACCATAATTAAATAGATAAGATATCGCTTTCTTAGAAGGTAGCTGTTAGACTTAGAATCATCAATTACCACTAGTCAAACAAGAAAGGAGTTTTATTTAACGGAATGTTGTCAGCCACTAATAGCCAAAAACAGACGAAAGGACTGATGATAATGGCTAGCGATAAACATGGAATGAAAGATAAAGTTGCGGGAAAATTAAAGGAAGTCGAGGGTAAATTGACTGACGATAAATCTCGTGAAGGTGAAGGAAAACTGCAAAAACTTAAGGGTAAAATTAAGGATAAAGCAGCTGACCTTAAAGACGACCTAAAAGATAAAGGAAACAAAAGGGAGGGATAATTATGTATTGGATTTGGGTTATAATTATTGGTGGGCTAATTGGATTAGCTGCCGGTGCCTTGACGCGACGTGGTGGCTCCATGGGTATAATTAGCAATATTATTGCTGGATTAGTAGGTTCAGTAATCGGTGAAGCAATTCTTGGTGCATGGGGTCCGCAAGTAGCAGGAATGGCGATTGTACCGTCAGTGATAGGGGCCGTTATCCTTGTCATGATTGTATCTCTCGTCTTCGGGATCCGAACTGATCATTAGAGGTTAGCATGAATAGCTACACATAAGAGACTTGGATTTTCCAAGTCTCTTTTTTCGATTTTTATACTGATTAGCTTAAACTATATATAGTAATCTTTAAGGAGATGGGAAAAATTATTTACTGGATTTTATTAGCCTTTCTCATATTAGGTTCAACTACATTTAGTGTCCAGCGAACACATAGCCTAATATATGTTCATTCACTAGTGTTGATTACGATTATGGTTGGTATGAGTATGGTTAGCTTTATTATTTTATTATATTGTGTAATGACCTTAATCTTTGACTTGAAAATTTTTCATGTTGATTCAATTTTTAGCTTAATTTTGCTTATTGCGGTTCTTATTGGAATTTTAATGTCAAACTTCTTACGGTGGTTTCAAAAGCATTTCCATTATCGGCCTACGAGTTTAACCATTATGGAATACTACATTCAATGGTCGTTAATTTATACAACGATTTATCAAGTAATTTTTAATGACCTTTCAAAATCATCTAAGTATATGATAAGGATAGTAGCAGAAAGCAGAATAATTAACCCTGATTACTTAATTATGGCCTTATTTCCTGCTTTAATTTCAACGTGGATCGCGATTGTTATTTACAAGGTACGGCAAAAGCAAATTTAGTGAAAACAGCCACAAGTAAAGCGCTTTCGCAAACGCGTTAACTCCCGTATAATTATTATTGAAAATAAATGAAATACGGAGGACTACTAACTATGACGCCAAAAGGTAAAAAAGAAAAAAAGGCGCCGATTCTTGTTCAAATGGGAATCTTTGCCGGAGTATTATGGGTTGCTAGTATTATTTCTGGTATCCTACCAAGTAGTTTTATCGTTCCGACGCCAGTAATTGGCTTAGTCTTGCTATATTTGTTGCTTACCTTTCGGATTATCAAAGTTGAGTGGGTAGAAGAATTTGGAATGTTTATGATTAGTTTAATCGGTTTCCTTTTTGTGCCATCAGGAATTCAAATAGCTAATGACCTTGGGGTATTGCGCGAGGAGGGACTGCAAATCGTGTTTGTAATTATTGTTGCAACAATTGCCTTATTGGTTGTAACTGCGTATGTCACGCGCTTTGTCATTGCGATCCACCGCCATATTAATAAGAAACGAGGGCAAGTGACCCAAGGAGGTGTAGAAGATGGCAGCATTGAATAATAACCTTGCGCTACCATTTACAGGAATCTTTATATCGTTAGCTGTTTTCCTTCTTGGACAGTGGTTATTTAAAATTACTAAAGGTTTTTTCTTATTTCAGCCATTATTTTTCGGGATGATTGTTGGTATTATTTTGTTATTTATTTGGGGAAAAGTTGGCGGAATGCCGACCTCGTATGTGTACCGCCATTATTATAAGCCGGGGGGAGATATTATTTTTTGGTTTCTTAACCCGGCAACAATTGCCTTTGCAATTCCATTGTTTAAGCGCAACGAGGTCTTCAAAAAATATTGGTTTGATATTTTGATTTCATTAGTAATTAGTAGTGTTATTGCCTTATTTATAATTCTTGGTGCATCGAAGCTTGTTGGCTTATCTCATCAATCAGCTGCTGCAATGCTCCCACAAGCTGCTACAACGGCAATTGCGATGCCAGTAGCGGATGCGATTGGTGGAAATGCGGCAATTACGGCCATGGCTTGTATTCTAAAGGCGGTAATCTTATACGCTTTAGCAGATGCATTCATCAGATTGTTCAGACTGCAAGGCTCCAAAATCGGTCTCGGTTTAGGCTTGGGTACTGGTGGAACAGTCGGCTCAGCGAAGGCATTACAGTTCGGTGAACTCGAAGGAGCAATGGCGTCAGTTTGTGTTGTGATTATCGGTATTGTAGTTGATCTAGTCGTTATTCCTTTTGCACAAATCTTTATGTAACTTCAACAATAATAATGATAAAAATCGGGATCAAGCAGAACTAGGGTTGCTTGATCCCGATTATTTTTATGATTTTTCATATTTATTATAACGTTGGTAATCCTGAGCCGACATCTCAACAGTTAAAAGTGTCCCATTACTTTCGTATTCGGTTTTAAGGATGTTAGTATGCTCGTTTAGGTACGAAACAACATGACCATCAGTAAAGGGAATTAGGAGGGTTGCAGTTACATAGTCTTTGAAAAGGTGCTTTTTTATCACATCAACTAATAAGTCAAGTGATGCATCTTGCTTAGCAGAGATTACAACTTGATCGTCCCCCTCTAAGATTGGAAATTCAATCTCAGTTTTATCGGCCTTGTTAAAGACATTAATCATTGGAATGTCCTCAATTCCGATCTGTTTAAGGGTTTTAGCGGTAGTTGCCATCATTTGTTTATAGTGCGGATCAGAATAGTCGATTACTTGGATCAGTAAATCAGCGTTAGCAGCTTCCGCCAGCGTTGACTTAAACGATTCAACAAGATGGGTCGGCAATTTGCTAACAAAACCAACCGTATCGCTTAATAAGAATCGTTTTTGATCAGGAAGCGTTAATTGCCGAACGCTTGTATCAAGCGTAGCAAATAACATATTTTTTTCAAAAACAGTTTTTTCCTCAGCTGCTCCGTACTTACGGACTAGCCCGTTCATAATTGTTGACTTACCAGAGTTAGTGTAACCAACTAGTGCAGCGGTAGGAATAGCACTTTTTGCCCGTAGTTTTCGTTTTGTTTGTTCAGATTTATCAATGGCCGCAAGTTCTTGTCGAAGGTGGGAGATGTGGTGTTGGATTGTTCGACGATCCATTTCGAGTTTAGTTTCACCAGCACCACGGTTAGTGAAGCCGCTTCCTCCCCCCGTCTGCTGATCTAATCGTTCACTTGCGCTCGTTTGCAGCCGTGGGAGCCGGTATTGTAATTCAGCAATTTGTACTTGGAGTTTGGCTTCTTTCGTTTGCGCACGATTGGCGAAAATTTCAAGAATGAGGGCAGTTCGGTCCAGAATACGGCAGTCAGTGCCTTCCTCCAGATTCCGCAATTGACTAGGCGAAAGTTCATCGTTTGTGATAATTGTCGATACATGATTAGCATCAGCAACGTCACGAATTTCTTCGACTTTTCCTTTGCCAAAGTATGTTGCCGGATTTGGTCGGTCAATGACTTGGTCAATACGGGTAACAACTTCCATGTGGTTGGCTTGAGCTAATTCGGCTAACTCAACCATCGAATAATCAAAATCTTTTTGCCCTGTGTCTAGACCAGTGATAATTACTGGTTCATCATTTTGTATGGTAGTGTCCATTGAAGAATAAAGATCCCCCTTTATGAATGGATATTATTGTGGTAATTCAAGCTTATTATAAAAATCAACAGTGGTATTATCTTGAGAAAGTGTTAACTTAGTAATGCTGCCGTTGCGTGGTGAGTCGCCTGGATCATAGGCGTCGGAATAACGCTGGACGATTGAGCGAATAGTAGCACCATGTGAAACAACAAGTACTGTGGATCCATCCGGCAGTGCCCGAAGCCGGTCAAATCCTTTATCAACCCGCTTCCAAAAAGCAACGTGGTCCTCTGCCGTGCCATAATTATCAGCAGCAGCAATCTTATCTTTTAATTTATCAGGGCCCCAACCGGCAACCATCTCAGCAAAACTGTGGTATCCTTCTGGACCGCCTAAAAAGTCAGCGAATTGTTGACCATTTTCTCCCTCAAAATAGCCGAAAAATTCTTCACGAAATGCTGGTTCGGTAACTGGTTTTGGATTATTACCAGGATGTTCAGCGAGCAAGAAACGGGTAGTTGAAACTGTACGTGCAAGGTCGCTGCAAAATACGTAGTCAAATTGAAGTGGTGCTAACGCCCGTCCTACTCGTCTGGCGTCTTCTTGTCCCTTTGGCGTCAGCGGACCGTCAGACCATCCTTGCATCCGATTGTAGAGGTTGAGGTAGGTTTGTCCGTGTCGCACAAAATAAACGCTAATTGCCATAGTTACTGTACTCCTTTAATCGAAATAAAAAATACTTATTATATTTTAACATGAATTCACTCAAGAAAAAGGGATTAAAGCATTCGGTTATGTTTAATAATTCTCTGGCGCAGCATTTTAATGGTTGCAAGAAGAATCACTACTATCAGCGAGCATCCGACAAACGCTAAGATAATAAGAGAAAAATGTTGACGAACAAAAGGAATTGTTCCGAAGTAAAAACCAACACTCGCGCCGATCGCTACCCATAGAGTGACACCAATAATATTACCGATTGTGAAACGATAAAACGGAAAGCGCATTGTTCCTGCGATCAAAGGAACAAAAGTCCTGATAAAGGGAACAAAACGACCAAGGGCAACTGCCTTTATTCCATGGCGGTTAAGAAATCTTTGGGCCTTGTCAAACCGCGGACCAACCATTTGTTTTTGCAGCCACTGCCAATGGGACAGTGAATGTCCGATAAAGTAATTAACGGTGTCACCGATTAACGCGGCAAAGAAAAATACAGGGATAACAATCTCAATTTTTAATACAGGGTGGTAAGCAATAAATGAACAGGTCAAAAAAATTAGTGATTCGCCAGGAAGCCAGGGGAAGATAACTAAGCCTGTTTCCATAAAAATTAAAATAAAAAGAAGAACATAGCTCCACGGTCCCATCCATTCAAACATCGGAATAACAGTTTCCGCGATGTGGGTAAGAATATAAATAAGGTGTGCCATGGGCTCTGCTCCTCTCTAACATATAATTCTATTTATTGTAGCTTTATTTTTGTCATTTAGGCCCGTTTGGCAATAAAATTAAGTGACATTTAATAATTTAGAGCAGATCAAAGGGGAATTTTAACAGGATAATCACTGAAAATGATATAATAATTGGATGATTTTAATAGGATAGGACAATTCCAAAATGGTTTCATAAAAAGAAAGGCAGGGAATATAGGATGGCCGCAAACACGGAAAAGGAATTAGAGCAAAAATATCTTGATAACGTTATTGATAAAGTAAGAGAAGCTGAACAAAAAGCTGAAGAAAAAATTAAATCAGCGCGGCATGATATTAAAGGAATAAATAAACAGATTGATGATATTCATTTAAACACCACTACTTATTCTGGCATGATGGATACTGCCATGTCATTTCGTGCTCAACAACAAATGCTGGATGAACGGCAAAATAGTTGGCAGCATGCGGCAGATCGATTAGCAACTTTGCAGCGCCTTGAAAAGAAACCTTACTTTGCGCGGATTGATTTTCGTGAAAAGGGATCCGCGGAAAATGAAAGTGTTTATATTGGATTAGCATCATTTACTGATAAGCCTGATCATTTTCTTGTGTATGATTGGCGGGCCCCTATTTCATCAGTTTACTATGAGGGTAAGCTAGGAAAAGTTAAATACCAAACCCCAGTAGGCGAACAGGAGGTTGACCTGACCCTAAAGCGTCAATTTCAGATTAAAGACGGGGTAATAGTTACAATCTTTGATACAGATGAACAAGTTGGCGACCAAATGCTTTTAGAAGCACTAGGCAATCATTCAAGTACAAAAATGAAGAGTATTGTAACGACGATTCAACGAAAGCAAAATGAGATTATTCGTGATACGAATGATGAATTATTATTCGTCCAAGGTGCTGCAGGTTCAGGAAAAACAGCAGCCGTTTTGCAGCGTGTTGCGTGGTTGCTCTATCGTTATCGGGGCAATTTAACTTCCTCGCAAGTTGTGCTATTTTCGCCTAATCAATTATTTAATGATTATATTGACCAGGTTTTACCAGAACTTGGTGAACATAACATGGTGCAAATGACTTACTTCCAATTTGCTAATCGCCGTGTTCCTAGGTTACATGTTCAAAATCTTGAACAACGATTTGAAAATTACCAAGATGCAACAGCTAAAAATGCCCAACGTTTATTAACCAGCTTACAATACTTTAAGGCAACGGAGCGTTATGCAAAACACCTAGGACGTGCTAATATGCGCTTTCGTAATTTGATGTTTAATGGCAAAGTCTTTTTAAGCAAGGATAAGATTAAAGAAATTTATTATTCATTTAACAATAATTATAACCTGGGAAATAGGTTAGATGGCACAAAAGAAGAACTAATCAAGTACCTTAACCACCGTGTTAGCAGTGAAATGCGGAATAAATGGGTTGAAGATGAAATCCAGAGCTTGAGTAAGGAAGAAATTGATAATCTTTTTGGCAATCAGCCGCGTGAATTTGAAGACGAAGATAAGGAGTACAAATTTTTAGCACGACAAATTGTTATGCGGGCATTTACCCCAATCAAAAAAGCGATTGACCATAATCAATGGCTTAACATTAATGGTCAATTTCTGCACTTTCTTCGGGTAACGCCCAAGCTTGTTAAAATTGACGATTATGACATTAATGAAGAGCAGTGGCGGAATTATGTTGATGGCATAAAAGAAAATTTGAAAAAAGGAAAAATTAGTGCTAACGGAATTACTATTTACCTTTACTTGTATGATTTAATTACAGGGAAACGTGGCCAACGGGATATCCGGTATGTTTTTGTTGATGAAGTCCAAGATTATGATGCATACCAATTAGCTTATCTTAAGTATCGTTTCCCGCGTGCTAAATTTACCTTGCTCGGTGACCTTAATCAAGCCATTTTTACTCATGAAAATAGTAAATCACTTTTACAACAGTTAGGGACAATGTTTGATCCAGAAAAGACTAAAGTAGTTCAACTTACTAAGTCCTATCGTTCGACAAAACAAATTACCGACTTTACAAAACATATCTTAATTGATGGGGAAGCAATTGAGGCTTTTGAACGTCAGGGGGCAAAACCGCAAGTTTGGGAGACTAAAACAGCAGACGACGCGGTGACAGCAGTAGTTGATACACTGGCTAAATATAAGAAAGAGCATGATGCCGTAGCAATTATTGGTAAAACCTTAGCAGACAGTGAAGAGCTTTACCAAAAGTTAATGGCCCGTAATATTAAGACCACGTTGATTCGGACAGAAAATCAACGGTTAGTCAAAGGCCCGCTTATTGTTCCTTCTTATCTCGCAAAGGGATTAGAATTCGATGCGGTAATTGTCTGGAATGCTAATGAACAGCAATATCACGGAAACGATGAGCGTCAGCTGCTCTATACTATTTGTTCACGAGCTATGCATGCGCTTAGCTTGGTATCTATTGACAAGGTAACGAGTTTAATTGATCAAGTACCGGTTGACGAATACGAAAAGGTTATGAATAATAAATAAAGATAATACGAATATTGCACTTTACAATATTAGATTTATAATTTAAATACGGATAAAAAGTAACGAAATAATTTCGACGAGGAGTAGTACTATGAGGGTAATTATAATCGGTTGCACCTATGCGGGGATGACAGCCGCGGCACAAATTTTAAAGAGTCATCCAGACACGGAGGTCACCATTTATGACCGTAATGCAGTGGTTCCCTCAATTTCATATGAGATTAATGATTACGATGACCAAGATGCAGAATTCCCACGATTGCGGACAGAGTTAAGTCCACAACAACTAACAGTGATGGGTGCGGACGTTAAAATGGGATACCTGTTAATGCATGTCGATCCAGCACAAAAGACCGTTAAGGTAATGGGGATGCTTGATGATGATACGACCGCTGAGCATTATGATAAGTTGATTATTGCTAATGACCCTACCGGAACTGCCCCTAGCCTTAAAGGAGTCGATAGTACCAACGTTACCCTTATTAAAGACCAGCAGGATGCCAAGGCAGCTGTTCTTTTATCAACAATTGACCAACAGATTGTCGTTATTGGTAATGATGCTTTGAGCCTTGGCTTGGTTGATGCATTTCGTCAACAGAAAAAAACAGTTACTCTAATAACAAATGGCGCACCGGTATTACAATACTACTTTGAAGATGAATATTCTAAACGTGCTAAAGACCTCTTAACGGCTGATAATATCAATGTTATTACCGATGAACATGTAGCAGGGATTGATGATAACGGAATTGGAATCACGGTGACAACAGACAAGGGAACTTATAATGCTAGCCGAGCAGTAATTTCATCCGGACAAGAACCCGATACATCTATTTACCATGGAGTATTAGAAATGGATGATCACGGGGCAATCAAGGTAAATGAATTTCTGCAAGCCTCCGTACCTGATATATATGTTGTCGGTGGTTCCACCACTCTTCGATATAATCCGACAGGGCAACGTATCTATGATCCTCAACCAACAGAAGCAGTTCGCCAAGCGGTAATTGCTGCAGAAAATGTGATGGGAAAACAAGTAAAAGATTCTGGAACCCAACTAAGCATGAGTTTAAACCTTAGTGGAACCACAATGGCATCAGTTGGTCTTACATTAGCACGGGCACAACAAGCAGGAATTGATGCTGATTCAGTTACGATTGAAGATAATTATCGACCAGAGTTTATGCCAACGACTACACCGGTCCTAATGACAGTTGTTTGGGATAAAGATACCCGACAGATACTAGGCGCCCAAATGATGAGCAAACATGATATTTCTGAATCATTGAGTTTAATCTCATTGTGTATTCAAAATAAAAATACGATTGAGTTTTTAGGAATGTATGATACGATGTTCCAACCAAACTTTGACCGTGCTTTTAATTATGTTAATTTGCTTGGTCAAGCCGCGATGGCAAAAGCGGGTAACGACTAATAAATAATCTGTTAAAATGGTAAATGAGTATAAGGTTATTTGATTAACTTATTGATTATGGGAGTAAAAAGTCTTACTTTAGAATAGTAGGAAAGTAAAATGAGGTGTAGATATGAAAGTAGTTATTGTTGGCTGTACGCACGCGGGCACGATAGCAGCAACCCAGATTTTAAATGCGCATCCAGATGCTGAAGTTGTTATTTACGAACGAAATGATACGGTTTCATTCCTTTCATGTGGAATTGCCGTTTATTTGAGTGGTGAAGTTGGGGACCCGGACGCAATGTTTTATTCTAGTCCTAAGCAACTGGAAGACATGGGGGCCACAGTTAAAGTAAAGCACAATGTATTGAGTGTTGATCCAGCTACCAAGACCCTTGAAATTGAGGACCAAGAATCTGGTAAATTAACTGCTGACTACTATGATAAGTTAATTATTACTACTGGTTCATGGCCAGTGATTCCGCCTGTATCAGGGCTTGAAAATAAGAACCTATACTTATGTAAGACCTATTACCATGCCAAGAAGCTCTTCCACCTTGCAAAAGAAGCGAAGAAGATTATCGTTGTTGGTGGGGGGTACATTGGTGTCGAATTAGTAGAAGCATACCTTCGTCAGGGACGAGAAGTTACGCTGATTGATAGTTCTGATCAAATGTTGTTGAAATACTTTGATAAGCAATACTCTGATCGGATTGGCCGGGTTTTCAAAGACCATAATGCTCACCTTGAATTACGTCAACGGGTCACCGGTTTCAAGGATAATGGGACTGGCGGCGTAAGTGTTACGACAAATAACGGTAAGATTTATGATGCTGACATGGCGGTTCTTTGTGTCGGTTTCCGGCCAAATAGTGATCTTGTTCGTGGCAAGATTGAATTACACCCAGATGGCACAATCAAGACTAATGAATACATGCAGACTTCTGATCCAGATATTTATGCTGGTGGGGATGTTACATCTGTTCACTTTAATCCGACTAACACTGACCGTTATGTTCCGTTAGCAACTAATGCTGTTCGTCAAGGAACAATTGCGGGTGTTAACGTTTTTGGCAACCAGATGAAATATATGGGGACACAGTCAACGACTGGCTTGCACCTATTCGGTAACACAATGGTATGTACTGGGCTGACATTACGCCGGGCAAAAGAGTTCGGTATCGATGCCGATTCAGTTACAATTGAAGATAATTATCGTCCAGAGTTTATGCCAACCACTACGCCTGTCTTCATGACACTAGTATGGGAAAAAGGAACGCGGCGGATTCTTGGTGCACAGTTTATGAGTAAGCATGATGTTTCGCAATCAGCTAACCTAGTATCTGTATGTATTCAAAACCGCAACTCAATTGATTTTCTTGCCTATGTCGATACATTATTCCAGCCAAACTTTGACCGGCCATTTAACTATGTTAACTTACTAGCACAAGCGGCCGTTGCTAAAGAAGATAAGAAAAAATAAATAGCACTAAAAAAGATAGGTATCAGCCAATTAATAAATGGTGACACCTATCTTTTATTGTTGCTTTAAAAATGGAACATCTTGGAAATTAATTTGCATAATGGCATTGGCAAGCAGGAGAATCATGCCGCCCCATACTAGTTGCGGAGTCAATGGATCGTATCCCATAATAACGGACATCGTACTTGCGAAGAATGATTCGAGCATTAGTAAAAGGCCAGCAGAAGTCGCATCTGTATAACGCTGGGCGGTAATTTGCATTCCCTGTGCCAGGAATGTAACAACAATTGCTAAAATAGCAAGCGGGATTAAAGCTTGAATCCAATGAATTTGGGTCAAATTAGCCCGCTCAAACAAAGCTGTTGTAATCCAGCCATAAGTGCCTTGGCATAAACCAATCATGAAAATAACAACCCAGGGGCTTGATACTTTTGGTGCGTATTTACCAAAGAAAATCAGTTGTAAAGCCCAGAATATAGCAGAAATAACGGTCAAAAAATCACCAAAATTAAGCTGAAGACCAGTGTTAACAACATTAGTAATGACAGCCATTCCGATTAGGGCGAGAGTTACCGCAAAGTAGGTTTTTCTTTGGGGACGTTCATGCCAAAATAACCAAAGCAATAGTGGCGCAATTGCAACATAAAGGGTTGTTAAAAAAGCATTTTTAGCAGGGGTTGTGTAGCGAAGGGCGTCAGTTTGTAAAAAATAGCCGAGAAAATTAATGGTTCCCATAATTAAGCCAAGTTTGAAGTCGGTCAATGTCATGCGGTTAATTTGCTTATGGAAAATAAGATATCCAGCAATAACACACATTGTTCCGCGACAGGCATTGATAACACCAGAATGCATCCCAGCTTGAATCGTTAACTTAGCAAAGACATAGCTGCTGCCCCATAAAATGGCAACGATGAGGAGCATTACGTTAGCTTTTTTCTTCGAAATAAAGATCAGTCCTTTCACACATATTAATAGTACCCAATCTTAACACGTGAAAGCGATTTCTGAAAATGGTTAATAAGATGAAAGCATGATATCTTTTTAAACTTTTTGGAAAAATAATATTGTAATGTTGCGGTCGTCTCATTAGTGTATTATTGTTAATAATGATATTTTTTTATGGAGGAACGACTATGAAAACAGCGTTGCAGAAGCTCCGCCGTGTCTTGAATACCAAGCTCGGTTTTTTTCTGCTTGTTGTACTCTTATTTTGTTTAAAGAGCTATTGGGCTTATCAAAATGAATTTAACTTAGGTGTTAAGGGGAGCATGCAGCATTTTCTTTTAGCATTTAATACGATTCCAAGTGCCCTTGTATTTTTAGGAATTGCATTGTATTTCCGTGGTCGATTATCTTATTGGATGATGCTGATAATTAATGCGGCCTTATCGACCTGGCTTTTTGCAAATATTTTGTACTATCGAGAATTTTCAGATTTCATTACTTTTAATGTAATTAAGGGATCTGGAGCAGCTTCAAATAACCTTGGTAAGAGTTTAATGGGGATTATCCGTCCCGAGGACTTTTTAGTTTATTTAGATGTTGTCATCTTGGCAATTATCTTACTATGTCATTTTGTTCGTGTTGATATGCGCCGGTTCAAAGTACGTTACGCGATGACAATTACCGCTCTGGGCTTTGTCCTTTTTGGGGTAAACCTAGGAATGGCGGAAAGTGATCGTTCACAATTACTTACGCGGACGTTTGATAATAATTACATTGTTAAATATCTTGGATTAGAAGCATACACGATTTATGACGGAGTAAAGACGACCAATAACAGCGTTGTAAAGGCGCAAGCCAATCGTAACGAATTAAAACCAGTCCTGCACTTTATCCATAGTAATTATGCAGCGCCAAATGTTGAATATTATGGTAAGGCCAAAGGAAAGAATATTTTCATTATCCACTTGGAGAGTCTGCAACAGTTTATGATCGATTATAAGCAGGATGGCCAAGAAGTAATGCCAAACTTAAACAAGCTATATCATGCTAATGATACGCTAGCGTTTGATAACTTCTTCCACCAAGTCGGTCAAGGAAAGACTGCCGATGCTGAAACGATGCTAGAAAATTCACTCTTTGGGTTGCCGGAAGGATCAGCTATGGTTACCGATGGGACCACCAATACTTTCCAGTCAGCACCAGCCCTTCTTCACCAAAAATTAGGTTATACGACAGCTTCGTTCCATGGAGATGTTCCTAGTTTCTGGAACCGGGATAATGCTTACAAGTCTTTTGGTTACCAGTACTTCTTTAGTAAGGAATACTACCCAAAGACTAAAGATTATGACGCTGGTTACGGGATGAAAGATAAGATCTTTATGAAGGAGTCTGCGCACTACATTGAGCAGCTTCCTCAACCGTTCTATGCTAAGATTATTACCGTAACAAACCACTATCCATATATTCTTGATAAGAAGAATAAGGATATTGAACCATGGAATACGGGCGACGATACGGTTGATCCTTACGTACAAACAGCACGTTACCTTGATGAATCGCTTGGTGAATTCTTGGATTACCTTGATAAGAGCGGTTTGCGGCAAAACAGTGTCTTGGTTCTTTACGGTGACCACTATGGTATTTCTAATAACCACCAGCCAGCAATTGCTCAGATTTTGGGTAAGAAAAAGGTCACAAACTACGACTTAGCAATGTTCCAGAAAGTGCCATTTATGATCAATATGCCAGGTCTTAAAGGGGGCATTGATCATACTTATGGTGGGGAAATTGATGTCTTACCAACCCTTGAAGATTTATTAGGGATTAGCTCTAAGAATTATATTCAGTTTGGTCAAGACTTACTCTCACCAGAGAATAAGCAGATTGTTCCATTTAGAAATGGTGACTGGGTAACGCCAAAGTATACAAAATACAATGGTGATTATTACTACACCAAGAACGGTAAGCAAATTACCCATCAAACGGCTGCGCAACGAAAAGAAATTGGTAAGATTCAAAAGTATGTTACAACTGACTTAGGATTATCTGATAAAGTCGTTAATGGGGACCTGCTACGGTTCTATAACTTACCTGGCTTTAAGAAAGTCGATAAAAAAGAATATACTTACAACTTGAAGAAGAGTTTGAAGAACTTGCAAAAGCAGCAGAAGAAACAAAAGACGAGTGTAAAGACGGAAAATAATAATCAAAGTACCATCGACGATTACACTACTGACGCGCCTGAGTTGAAGAACTATCCTAAATTAAACTTCCCCAAGCCGTAAAGTGTAAAATGAAGAGGTAACTAGTGATTGATAACCTCGCCGTTATTATAGGAGTGGGAAGACGGACTAACAATTTGTTCGTTCTCACTCCTTTTTTAGGTATAAATTTTTGATAAAATATTGGAGTATTGATAAGCAAGATAAAACTTTAATTGCGCTTATAATATGGTACGATAGATGTTAGTAACCGTTTCCATAACGGGATAGGATAAAGGATTTTATGTGTAATGGATGAATGGATGAATTACGAACAGTTTGATCGGCAAACTTGGCATCGCTTTTTTCCCACTGATACTGTTCGCTTGACGCAAGGTAACTTAGATGAAATTAAATCATTAAACGACCGCATTTCAATTGAAGATGTGCAGGATGTATATTTGCCCTTAGTAAAGCTAATCCAGCTCCGCTATCAAAACTTCTTAGAGTGGCAAATGCAGAAAGCTAATTTTTTGCAACGGTCTACGATGCGGGTGCCGTATATCATTGGGATTGCTGGTTCGGTTGCGGTTGGTAAAAGTACGATCGCGCGTTTAATTAGTATTCTTTTAAATAAAATGCTGCCTGATAAACGGGTGGAGCTAATGACAACTGATGGTTTTTTGTACCCTAATGCCGAACTTAAACGCCGAAACATCATGGATCGCAAGGGCTTTCCTGAGTCGTACGATATGGAAAAGCTCTTAAAATTCTTAAATGATGTTAAAGCTGGCGAGCCCATTATTAAGGCTCCAACCTACTCGCACCAAGTTTACGATGTCCAGCCAGATAAACCGTTAGTTATTGACCGCCCTGATATTTTAATTGTTGAGGGGATTAATACCCTTCAGTTGCCAAGTAATCAACAATTATATATCAGTGATTACTTTGACTGGTCATTATATGTCGATGCTGATCCTAATTTGATTGAACATTGGTACTTACAACGGTTTGGGATGTTGCTAGAGACGGCCTTTACTGACCCGTCTAATTACTACTACCCATATTCGCAAGGAGACCGCAAAGAGGCATTTAAAATGGCGAAGGATGTTTGGCAACGGGTTGACTTACCTAACCTTCGCGAGTTTATCCTTCCTACTAAAACGCGAGCAGATGTAATTTTGCATAAAACGACGGGACATGTTGTTGACCGGTTATATTTACGGCGGGGATGATTATTCGGTTAACCAGCTATAGAGGTCGATGATTTTAATTTTAGGATTTAAGTGGGCATAATTAAGGGCAGGTTTAACTGTAACTAAAATCTTATTATACTTAGCTGGTAATTGATTGAGGCCACAGGTTGCTCGATGATACGCCGCGTCGTCAGCAAGAGAATAGGCGACTTGAATACAGGTAAAAATATCATTTCTAACTGCCACGAACGTAATCTCATTATCCTTGACACGACCGCTATAGACCTGATACCCGCGGCTAAGCAGGTCAATAAAGATAATATTTTCAAGAATCCGTTGAGAAAGGACATTTTTCTTTAGGGTAAGGGCCTGGCGGATGCTTGGATCAACAGGATAGTAACGAATGTTAGTGCTTTTAACGTGATGGCGGGAAAAGTCGTATTCTTTGCACGGATAAAAGATAAAAGATGTTTGTAGAAATTGTAGGTAGAAATCAACGGTTTTATTGGAAGTGGGGATATGGTGCCGTTTTAGTCCATCAACAATCTGAGAAATATTTTGGGTAGTTCCAGCATGGTGGGCGAGGTGGTGAGCTAGTTGTTTAGTGAGCCCTGGATTACAAAGCGAGGCTTGCTGGGTGAAATCGGTAATTATGATTGTATTGATAATCCCATTAACATAATTAATAAGGTTGACGGGGCCGTGGATTTCATGGGTATAGGGGAAACCACCGGAATTTAAATATTGATAGAGGGTTTGGGAATCAGCATTTTGCTGGTTCCTTTTTAAGTATTCGCGGTAGCTGCACGGAAAGACGGGGATGATGACGGTAGGAGCCATTTGCTGGAGATTGGCTTCATCAAGAATTGTTTTATTTGAACTTGTAATATAAATATCAGTATTTGTTAGCGAATTTAACGCGTTAACAACACGGGCGAATTCGGGGACCACCTCGACTTCATCGAGAAAAAGATAATTCATTTGGTGTTTGCATAAACGCTCTATAACGAATTGCAACAAATATTCTGGGTCACAGAGTTCGTTATCTTGAAGATATTCAAAGTTAATTATTTGAATTTGACTCGGGGCAATTTCTTGACGACGGAGATCTGCGCGAAACTGATCAAGGATGGTAGTCTTGCCACAGCGCCGAACCCCCACGAGGATTTTAACTGTTGGTTGATCCATGTTATTTATTAATTGGTTAAGATATTTTGTTCGGATAAACATGTTACACCTCGAGTAAAATTTTAATACCAACTAAAGTTTACCAAAACATGAAAGCGCGTTCAAATGACTGGATTTGGAATAGATTACAAATCTAACATTCGAATATTGTGATAAAAGTACAAGTAAAAGTAAAAAAATAAGCTTTTTAAGCTTATCAAATTAGGGGTTCAAACGGTTGCACTGAAATATATTGACCTTTTGTGTTGACAAAGTATCCAATACCGCTTAAGAAAGATACAGATTAAGAAATGCGAGGAGGTCAGCGTAATGAATAAAGCAGATAAGGATACGCAAATGCTTGAAATGCAAGCCGTTGATGAAGAACTACGTCTACTAAATATCGATTTGGAGAATTAGAACAATCAACACTCTCAATAAAATTCCATCTAACAAAAACGGCTAGGCGATTATACCTAGCCTTTTTGCGTGAGATCGGAAATAATCATTGACCAGGTATGGTTCAGCCTGTAAACTAGCCTTTAAGAATAAAAATTTCAACAAAGGAAGTGGCATTGTGGCAAACATCAATTTAGATGCGTTTGATAAGATCATTGTGCTGGATTTTGGGAGTCAGTACAATCAGTTGATTACCCGCCGTCTTCGTGACTTTGGGATTTACTCGGAGTTGCTTTCTCATAAGCTAACTGCTGATGAGATTAAGGAGATCAATCCTAAGGGAATTATTTTCTCAGGTGGACCAAATAGTGTGTATGATCCTGATGCATTTAAGGTCGACCCGGAAATCTTCAAGCTCGGTATTCCAATTTTAGGTATTTGTTATGGGATGCAATTAATGTCATATGACCTTGGTGGTAAGGTTGAAAAGGCTGATAACTCCGAATATGGTCGTGCTGACATTGAGGTTATTGATGATAACGCGGTATTATTTAAAGGTTTGCCAAAGAAGCAATACGTGTGGATGAGCCACGGTGACTTAGTAACACAAGCCCCTGCTGGTTTTGAAGTTACTGCTACTAGTAAGAACTGTCCAATTGCATCGATTGCTGATAATGACCGTAAGTTCTATGGTGTTCAATTCCACCCTGAAGTTCGTAATTCTGAATATGGGTTAGATATTTTACGCCGCTTTGCTTTTGATGTTTGTGGCGCTAAAGCAAACTGGACAATGGATGACTTTATTGATATGCAAATTGATGAAATCCGTCAAGAAGTCGGCGACAAGAAGGTAATCTTGGGTCTTTCTGGCGGTGTTGACTCCAGTGTTACCGCTGTTTTGATTCATAAAGCAATTGGTGATCAACTTACTTGTATCTTTGTTGACCACGGATTGTTACGTAAGAACGAAGCTGACCAAGTGATGGATGCTTTGAGCCGCGACCTTGGCGTTAATATCATTAAAGTTGATGCAGCAGATCGGTTCTTAGGTAAGCTTGAAGGCGTTACTGATCCAGAACAAAAGCGAAAGATTATCGGTAAGGAATTTATCGAAGTCTTTAACGAAGAAGCAAAGAAGATTAAGGATGCGGACTTCTTAGCACAAGGAACTCTTTACACGGATGTTATTGAGTCCGGTACTGACACCGCCCAGACGATTAAGTCTCACCATAATGTTGGTGGTTTGCCAAAGAAGCTTGGTTTTAAGTTAATTGAACCATTACGGAAGCTCTTTAAAGATGAGACGCGTGAATTAGGTGAAAAACTTGGTATTCCGCATGAATTAGTATGGCGGCAACCATTCCCCGGTCCAGGTCTTGGAATTCGAGTTATTGGCGAAATTACCCCTGAAAAGCTTGAGATTGTTCGTGAAAGTGATGCAATCCTGCGTGAAGAAATCAAGAAAGCTGGTCTTGATGAAGAAATCTGGCAATACTTTACTGTCTTGCCAGGTATTCGTTCAGTTGGTGTCATGGGTGATGGACGGACATATGACTATGCAGTTGCTATTCGGGCTGTTACCTCAATTGATGGGATGACAGCCGATTTCGCTAAGATTCCATGGGATGTTCTACAAAAGATTTCAGTTCGAATTGTTAATGAAGTCGATCACGTTAACCGTATTCTTTACGATGTCACGAGTAAGCCGCCTTCGACGATTGAATATGAATAGAATTGTAATGTGACTTAGAGTTGGAAGCGCAAGATAAAGGCATTTTGGCGTGTTGAAACTCGGCCAACTCACTTAAGACTACATGTTTGTTTGCCAAAATGTTTGTCATGGTCAGATTAAAAGAAGCACTCAGTGTGAAAGCTGGGTGCTTTTGCTATAGAAATGGAGATTTGAGTATAAAAAAGGTATCCTTTCAGATGTCTCATCGGCTCGGAATAAGTTATCAACTGCTTCCAATTTGTACGCCAGCGCCTTGAGTATTGGTGTGCTTAATAAACATGTTGAAAATCAATCAAAAAGATGATGGATCTGATTCGCAAGATAATGTAATAGTATTACTACTTTTTCTGTCTGGGTTCAGCTGGCCCTTAGGTAATACTGGTTTTTAATAAAACTAATTATTAGACTCAAACCTAGACGTAAGAAGGGGCATTTATATATTTATTTTGACTTTAAGTTTGCTTATAATAAAAATGAATTTTATTGTGAGTAAGGTGACAAATAATAATGAATAAGCATCAATCATCACGGCTGCTTCGTCGGGAACGGTGGGAACAAAGTGATGATCAACAGAGCAAAAAAATACAGGAAAAATTTGCTGAGGAGCCTAATATTTTATATAGTCGGCTATCAGAGATTAATACTGGAGTATTAGCAATTGTGATGACAATTATTGTTCTTGAAATTCAACCGCCAGCAAACATGGCTCACTATGTTGACTTTATTCATGACATTGGTGTTTTTTTGATCACCTTTTTGATTGTCAGCAAGTTCTGGTATGACCTTCATAAAGTTTATACTTACTTTATTGAACGACCGAGCAAAGCAATTGCGGTGCTAGATCTTTTATTGTTAGCTTTTATTTCCTTGATGCCAGTAATGGCAAAGTGGGTAATGTTAGAACCCAGCACAATGTCAATTGCCAATTATGGGCTTGTCTTCTTAGTGGCCAACTTATTCATGTCCGGACTTCAAATTTTGGGATTTAAAAAGTCATTTGGGATGGATAAAAAACGACTAGAAGCAATGTCAGCTTTTCGGATGACCAGCACGATTGTGGTAAATATCTTCTTAATTGGGATTGCTTTTATCAATCCCTACTTCTCAATGATCCTCTATTTAGGATTTCCCATTGCGACTTTCTTAGTGACATCGGGACCAGGTTCGCACCGACAGGAGGTTAAATAAAACCTACTATTGATAAAGCTCATTCTGAATAGCGCAATTCATAAATATGCTAAATTCAATGGGAATCAAGTGGTACCATTTACTAAAGTTGTATAGGTCCTTGTTTGCCATAAAAGTAAACAAACGCGCAAAACATTAGTATAACTAACATACTAGTCCAATTTCTATTATTGATATTGAATAGCCTGAAAGTGCTGATATGACGGTGTTTGTATAGGCAAAATAAATAATAGGTAATTTACAGATGAACGAGACTAGCGAAAAATCTTCTTCACTAGCCTCGTTCATTATTTATTAAAAAGGTAGATTTACATGCATAATTTAATTTTTCTTACGGACTTAACGGGAACCGATTTGGATCCTTATGTCCGATACAATGAAGCGCAACTTTTTCATGCTCTTGAGCCTAATCCGGGTTTGTTTATTGCGGAAAGTCCGAAGGTGATTGAACGCGCCTTGCGGGCAGGATACAAGCCAGCCTCGCTTTTAATGGAGGAAAAGGAACTGGATCGTGACTTGGCGGACCTCGATCATGAAATGGCGACTAATCAAACAACAGGATTGAGCCAAACACCAATTTATGTTGTCAACAGTGAGTTGCTTCGGCAGTTGGCTGGTGGAGGTTACAACCTTTTGCGGGGAGCACTAGCGGCAATGCATCGGGTGGAACGGCCGCACTTAGCTGGTTTTTTAGCAACGATGCCAGAGAATCATCCACGGATTGCGGTTCTTGAAAGCGTGGTTAATCCTACAAACATTGGCGCAATTTTTCGTTCAGCGGCAGCATTGGGGATCGATGGGGTAATTGTAACGAGTGACTCAGCAGACCCGCTTTATCGGCGAGCTTCCCGAGTAGCAATGGGAACGGTTTTCCAAGTGCCGTGGACTTACGTTGATGCTAAAGTGTGGCAATCGGAGGGCATTGACCTCCTTCATCGTGCTGGGTACAAAACAGCAGCGATGGCACTCCGTCATAATACGGTTGGTATTGATGATCCGCAGTTGGATAAGGTTAATAAATTAGCAATTATCCTTGGTTCAGAGGGTCCAGGCTTAAAGGACAAGACGATTACCCAGAGTGATTTTACGATTAAGATCCCGATGGCTACGGGTGTTGATTCCTTAAATGTGGCGGCTGCCTCGGCGCTAGCTTTTTGGGAATTAGGTAATCAAAAAGTTAAATAACAATATAAAAACAACCTAAGACTAGACTACAATCTAATCTTAGGTTGTTTATGTTTAAAGTCTTTAGTTCAATGGTTGTCCATTAACATCCACATTATCCTTTTTCAAAATAAAGTTTGCGTAAATTCCGGCGATTAAGGTGATACCTGAAATAACTAAGAAGGTATGGCTGTAACCGATATGATCACGGAGATTACCAAGCGGCGTAGAGAAGATGATTTGACCAACCTGAGCGGCAATTTGGTATCCAACCATGTAGAGGGTTGCTGAAACTTTAGTATCAAAGTGGAGCGTGAAGTAACGGAAAAGTCCAAGGGCAAAGCAAGCAGTTTCTGGCGCGTGGAGTAGTTTAATGCAGGAAACGCCAAGGGGGCTGGTAACTAAACCACAACCACCAATCCGAATCACCATAATTGTAATCCCGACTAACAAGGTTTTACGCACCCCAATCTTCCTCATTAGCCATGGTACCCAAGCCATCATGATTGCTTCTAAGAAAACTTCAATCGAATTAAGAATCCCATACATTTGTTGGCCGAGCGCCTTAGTAGCAAAGAATTGCGTGAAAAATTGCGGAAACATCTGCTGGTCAAAGACGGTATAGAATGTCCATGAAAAAATGATATAGATAATAATCTGCCAGAGAGCTTTCATCTTGAAGACGCCAAAAATTTCTTTAAGGGATGCGGCAGAACTTTCTTTAGCATTTTCGAGTTTGTTTTCATAAAGATCAATCATCTTTGGATCTTTTTCGGGATGTACAAATACTAATAGCAGGAAGAGGAGGAAAGCGATCGCTGAAGAAAGCCAAAATACAAGGTTCGGACTAATAGTAAACAGGAAGCCGGCAAGCAATGCAGAAACAGCGTAACCAAACGATCCCCATGAACGGGCTTGACCATACTCGAAGCGATAGCGGCGACTGATTCGTTCGGTGACTGCTTCAAAAGTTGGTGAAGCGGCTAAAAAGGCAAATGATAGGTAGAGCGAACCAAGAAATGTACCAAGATAAAAATTGCTATGAAGTAGTGGAGCATAGAGCCAAGTGAAAAATGGACCAAGCAACATTTCTAATACGGCACAGAAGATAAGCAGGTTACGCTTGAGGCCGAGTTTATCTTGAATCGCTCCGTATACAAACATTAATACTAGTGTGATAGCGGAATTAAAAGAATAGATAGTTCCGACTTGTTCGCCAGAAAAATGAAGGGTATTAGTTAGCCAAATTTGGAAGAATGACCACCAAATTCCCCACGCAGTGAAAAAAAGGAGGATGTTTAATGAATCGAATCGATAGAAGGGATTCTTAAAAAGGCTTGTCTTTTTCATATTAGTTATCCTTTCGTGTCTAGGTGATAAGCCTTGATCGCCGTAGCAATTGGCTTGTTAGCATCGACTTTAGTTATAATTGTTTGATGATTGTTATAGTAACGTTCAGTAAAAGTAGCGGCACCATCATTAACAAAAATTTCTACAGAACTAGTATCAACAAAAATTCGTACTTGTAGTTGAGTGACCTGCCCGATGGAAGCATAACGGTCAGTGGCTTGATTGTGCTGACGGACAGTAATTTCGCCAGATGCTTGATCATAACTGAAAACAATAAGCGAATGAGTAGAATTAGCAAGTTCCCAGCTAACTCGACTACCATAATCAGGCAGGTTAAAGGTGAGATTCCATTCAACGTGTTGCGGATCTGGAACCGCAAATTGCTGAGACTCATGAATACTTGCGGTAGTATTGAGTACTTCTCTAGTACGAAGCAATTTTGTTTCTTGAGCAGGAATCGCGCCGACTTGATTATGATGCAAAATTAATTCTCGGGGAAGGGTTAACGCGCCAGCCCACCCATCCGCTTGCTCTGGCATTGATTTATCAAAAGAACTAAACCAGCCAAATTGAATACGCCGCCCATCCGGTGTTAAAAATGATTGAGGCGCGTAGAAATTGTGTCCATCGTCTAACAAGTGGAGATCATTATGGGTAAAGTGAGCATTATCATAATCGAAATGGCCCACAAAGGCAGCCGACTGATTTAGGTTAAGGAAACGGTGGCGCTGGGGCTTGATTCCCATCGGCGAGCATGTAAGAACATCTTGCCCATTGATCCGGAAGAAATCGGGACATTCCCACATTGAGCCTTCAAGCTTGATATCTTTTGCTTTTGCTATCGCTCCACGGTATTCCCAGTGTAAAAGATCACTAGACTGATAAAGTAAAATCCGGGCGCGGTTATTTTGCTGTTCCCGACTACCAAGAACTAGGTAATAGTGGTCACCGTGTTGCCAAACTTTTGGATCACGAAAATCTTGACTATTGTCTTTTGGCGCTTCGATTATGGGATTATGGTCATATTTTGTAAAGTGAATACCATCATCGCTATATGCCACATTTTGATTTTCCCAAAAGTGATTTTGATCACCGTCGTCGTAATAATGATGTCCGGTGTAAATTAAATATAAGCGGTTATCTTTAACAATCGCTGAACCAGAAAAACAACCGCCTGCGTCCTCAGAATCTCCGGGAACCAAAGCTACGGGCAAATTTTCCCAATGAACCAGGTCTTTGCTGCGGACATGCCCCCAGTGCATCGGTCCCCATTCAGCGGAGTAAGGATGATACTGGTAAAAAACATGATAATAACCTTTAAAGAAACAAAGACCATTCGGATCATTTAACCATCCGCCCGGCGTTTGAATATGATAATGTTCACGGTAACGGGTATTTGTAATCTTTATGACACGTGATTCATCGAATTTACGCAAATCGACCGCCATCCTTTTTATTTGAATTATTCTCCAAAATATTGTAAGCGCTTGCTACAAAATTGTCAATCGTTTATCAAAAAAAGAAATATCATTTAAATTAAAAGAGCATGATCTCAGATATCGAAATCATGCTCTTAATAGTTTAATTAGATTTTTAATAGAGATTCATATTGGGAAGAATAAAGTCGTCGAAGTACTAATATAATTATTATTAAAATTTATAAAGTTAGCATTTGTTTGAAGATTCTAATTTTTTTATCATTATCGACTAATGACTAGTGTATAATGATAAAAATTATTTAGTAAGCTAACGTTAAGAAGCTCCTATAGGTATGATTGGAGGTAAGGCTAGTATGTTAAGTGAATTTGGAAAGAAAATTATTAATCAAAATTGTGAAAATTTATTAGCTGATTTTTTAATTGGACTTGAAGTTGAACGGCAACGGATCGACTCGCATGGACAGATTAGTTCATTTCCTTATCCCAAAAATATTGGTAACCAGCAAACTAATTCATGGATTACTAATGACTTTATGGAAACGATGGCGGAGGTTGTGACACCAGTAGCGACAAATCCCGAAGACGCATTATCGTATCTTGAAAAAATAAGTAATGTTTTAAGAAGAGAACTCCATAATAATGAATATCTATGGCCGTTATCGATGCCTCCAGAATTACCCCAAGATCATAGCCAAGTTAAGATTGCCTGTGCTAGTGATGAAAAACGTAATTATTTTTTGACGTGGTTAAAATCGCATGAGTTACAAGAAGCAACGCCTTGTGGAATCCATGTTAACTTAGGATTAAATCCGCAACTTGCAAAGGAACTATCGACCGCGGAAAAGAATCGGTTATATATTCTACTGGCGCAAGGATTTTTACGTTATCGGTTTATGTTAACTTATTTCTTTGGAGCCAGTCCGTTAGCAGAACAGAACTACTTTTTAAATCATCAGGGACCGCAACGGCTAGTTCGAAGTATCCGTCAGAGTACTTATGGTTTTGGTACAAAGTATGATGGTGACTTTTCAGATGTCGAGCACTATCAAGAGCGCATTTTAGCAGGAATTAGAGAAGGGAAGCTGTTGGCAGAACATGATTTTCATTCGCCCGTTCGCCTGCGAAAAAGCGGCAGTATAAAGAACCTTGCAACGACAGGGCCGACATATTTAGAATTGCGGATGTTAGACCTTAATCCATGGGCAAGCATTGGGATTAGCAGTGATGCACTTAATTTATTACGCTTGATGGCGGCTTACTTTTTAGCCAGTGAGGCAACTTCCTATAACTTGCCAGAATTTAACAAAATGAATGAGCAAGTTGCGTTAGAATCGCCTAGTGATCATTGCCGATACCAAAATAAAATTCTGACCTTTTTAAAGGAATTAAGACAGTTTGCGGCAACAATTCAAGCTAGCCAAAGTACTTATGATCTGCTTGATCGCTTAGAAGTTGTTGCTTACCAGCCTTCTTTAACAATTAATGCCCGCTTAGTAAATGAAATTCAGGATAATTCGTTAACGCCATTTGCAATCAAACAAGCACGATTGTTTCAACAGCGATCGGCATTAGCACAAAATGTGTATGAAGGTTTCCGCCATGGAAGTATCCCGTCAGCAGAAGAGCTAGCGCAAGCTTTAGCAATGCAATAAAAATGTAACAAGCAGATGACTATTTATCACCAAATGGATTCCCCATCCTTGCATGTAAAGAAGGAAACACGGTTACTTGCTCAAAATGACGCGCTTTTGCCATGATTCGTTCTACAACAAGAGCTCTATTGAGATGTTCACAGCCTTGAACTGCCCAATGAAGCTGGCGTTTTCGTAAGGATTAAAACCATTAACTATAATTTTTAAATTGAAGAAAGCGCTATCTAAGATTGTGATATACTTAACTATAGAAAGTTCTTAAGTGAGGCGGGGGAAAGTTAGTTATTGATTTATTTTAAAAATTTTAATGAGATACTACGGACCTATCGCTTTTCTGAAGAACAGGATTGTGATAGGTTTTGTATTTTATTAAGGGAGTGGGTATGATGGCCTTTACTGATATTTTGATTGCTTTGATTCCGGCGTTTGGGTTAGGTTTTCAAGTTATCTGTATGCAGTTAATTGGTGGTAAGTATACTAATAAGGTAATGGGGATGGCGATTGTCACCCTATTAGTTGGAATTGGGGTGTATTTTATTAAACAGCCAGTGTTGACGCCAGCATTATGGATCGGTGCTGCTTTGAGCGGAATTGGTTTTTGTGTGGGAATCATCTTACAAGTTAAGAGTTTTTCGCTTGTTGGTGTTTCAATGACCATGCCGATTTCAGTTGGTGAGCAACTTGTGGGAACGGCGTTGATTGGGGCAATTTGCTTTCACGAATGGACGACTGCCAATCAGTGGATGTTAGGAATTGGCGCACTTGTCCTAATCGTAGTCGGCATTGCTATGACGGCTTATCAAGAGCAGAGTGATCAAGGAAGCAACGTTAAGAAGGGAATGCTTTATCTTTTAGTTTCTTCAATTGGGTTTGTTGCTTACGCTTCATTTCCGACCGCATTTCACCTTAGCGGCTGGGATGTTGTCTTTCCCCAGGCTGTTGCTATTTTTATCACGATGATTATCCTTTGCTCATTTGAACATGATAGTCAATTGTTTGCCAAGAAGACATGGCAGAACATGGCCACTGGTGTATGTTTTGCTATTGCTAACCTTGGGATTATCTTTTCTAATGAAATTAACGGGGTTGCTGTTGGTTACACAATTTCGCAGTTAAATGTTGTTATTTCAACGTTAGGTGGTTTGTGGATTCTACATGAAGCTAAGACCCCTAAGGAAGTGCGGTTTATTATTGCTGGGGTAATTTTAGTTGTTGCTGGTGGAGTAATGATTGGAATTACTAAATAATCACCGTGTCCCGACTTTTAATTCTGTCATTAAGCGAGTTTTAAACATTAATATAAAAATGAGGGCGCATGACAGACGCCCTGCACAAGTACAAAGCGGACTCTAACGTTCAGATTTTATGAACACTAGCGTCTTTTTATTTGTCGCTAATTAAGTCTTGACTGTAACGCTAGGTTACAGTTTATGATTTAATCATAGTAAATAACAAGAATTTTTAATAATGAAAGGAAAAGTATAATGGTGCAGCAGGAATTAATGACAATTTCGCAATTTGCTAAGGTTGTTGGCACAAGTCGGCGAACATTAATTTTTTATGATCAAAAAGGTATCTTTAAACCAGCGAAAATAATGACTAATGGTTACCGCTATTACAAATATGAGCAAATTTATCAAATAAACTTTATTTTGGGGTTACGGGAGCTAGGTCTTTCGGTAGAAGAGATAAAAGATTATTTAAATGATAGCAGTTCCGAAGCACTGAATAAGAAGCTTAGTGCATTAAAAGAGAAAGTTCAGCTTCGGATAAAGAACTTGCAGCAGGTTTTAACAATCCTAAACCAAAAAGAAGAGAACAACCTCCAATTAGCCAATGTTGATTTTTATGTCGCTACACGGTGTTATTTACCGCATCGTGAATTTTGGTGCTCAGATTTTAAAGTTGACTGTTCTGAACAAGAAATTGCCCAGGCATATAGTAGTTTTTACCAGCAACTAGGAACCGGAGCGATGGCGGATAAAAGATTATCCGGGTTTTTGACCGACTTGCCCCAAGCTCAGGCTAACCAATATGCAGATTCTGGTTTTCGTATTATTAAAGAAAAATCTTTCGATAATCAGTTAAGTGTTCCTGTTATTGACCAGCAAAATGGGGAATATGTTGTTGTGAAAGTTAAAAATGATGAAGCGGGTATTGAAAAAGGTCTTGCAGCAATTCGTCAGCTTGTGGCCGATTTAGGCGTGACAATCGGGTCAAACCTCTGGCAATACAACTTAGGAGTTGATATCAAACGCCTTGGTTTAACGGAAAACAGTATTTTAGCTTATCGTATTCTTCAGTAATTTAGTCATTGTCTTGGTAAGGCAGATGTAATATAATAGCTATGCGAACAAATGTTCAAGAAGGAGGGAGTAATCATGAGCCAGCATAATGAGGATCAGCACAGTGAGCAATTTATCTATGTTCCTCCAGTTGCACAAAAGAATGTTTACCATGACATACCGTTATCTTTTTCCAAACGATCCCCGTTGTTTAAGAGTTCTCGTCAGCTTCCTCCAGCGATTTTAAAAATGAATTCCTTATATGACTATACATTACCGCCACTTACTGGCAGGGCGAAGAATTTTTATTTTCAGGGACAAAGTGTTGCAGAATACCATGATAATTATGATTACCAAGGTGTTTTTCACCGTTACTTTCCGACATACCATGATATGACGACCGCCCAACTCCGCGGCTATTTTACTTGGCGGACAAAGATTCGTGCTAGTGAATTTCATGAGACATCGGCATCATTTGTTTATGTGTACCTTTATGAATTGATTAATCAGATTGGCGTTGAGTCACCATTAGCAGGCTACGATAAATTAACCGCATTTAAGACTGGTTATGCTGATTTTATGGATGCCCGCATGGTTAAAAATTTAGACCAATGGCTTCGTGATTACGTGGTTTATTACCAACTGGGACCAGAATATATTAAAAAGCACTTTGCAGATCAGATAAAAAAGGACACAGCTTATAATAAGCTGTTAAATGTTACTGATACGCCAGCAACGGATGTCTTAGCAGCATTAGATTCTTTATCGTCTTATCATTTTGATCACTGTCCGTTAGCCCGCCAAGATCCTGAGCTATTGGCGGCTATCGTTAAGCGTGTGTGGCAACGGTTATGTTCACTAGCTGATGAAGATATAGGTAGTGATTTACTCGGTTGGCAAGGAGAAATTACTAGCCGGCCATTTGCTAATGCAATTTTTTATGATCGGCGGGTTAACAAGCCTTTTACTTGTTTAATAGATGCGCAGTGTAGTTATTCGTATCAACGAGGAAAGTGGGTTTACCAGTACTATCTGCCGGCAAAACGCCAAGCGCAAAAGATTGGTAGTCTTCTTCATGAGATTGACCGGCTTGTTCGACAAGTGTTTCATCTTGGTCGCCAATTAAAGCCGCGGCCATTTAGGGAAAAATTACTTGTGGAAATTGAGCCGGCGATTTTAGAGGCCCAACGGCAGCTCAAGATTGCGCGACGGCCACAAGTTAAAATTGACTTAACCCACCTTGATCAAATTCGGGCTGATGCTTCGGTTACCCAGGATAGCTTGTTAACTGATGAGGAACGTCAAGCCGAAAAAGATGAAGAAAGAAAGGAAATTAGCAAGAACGCTCAAAAGTCAACGACCGCAATTGATGTGCCAGCAGATAATAACCTTAACTTATCGCCAGCTGAGCAATACCTTTTGAATAGCTTATTAAATGGGCAAGAATGGGCGGCGTATTTTAAGCAGCGGCATATAATGGTAAGTATTGTTGTTGATCGTATTAATGACAAATTATTCGATGAAATTGGTGATACTGTTATTGAATTTGATGAGGACGACCAGCCTTACATTATCGAAGACTATTTTGAAGATGTTAAAACGTTAATTAGTTAAAGGAGGAGCAACATGCCAGAAAATCGTAAACGAGTACCAAAGAGGATCGCTCAAACAATCCTAACGTCCCTAAAAGGCGGGGTTGTTCCGCGGATTGGCCTCCCGTATATAACAGTTGGGCGAAAAGATGAAATTGCTGCTTTACTGCATGACGTTGATATCATAGCGGCTGGTGGGGCTTCATTTCGGTTTATTGTTGGGCGCTACGGCTCGGGTAAAAGTTTTCTTCTTCAAGCAATGCGTAATTATATTATGGATAAAGGCTTTATTGTTGTTGATGGCGATCTCTCGCCTGAACGCCGGTTGCATGGAAATAATGGGCAAGGATTAGCGACTTACCGTGAATTAATCCAGAATTTATCAACTAAAACTCGTCCGGAAGGCGGGGCATTAAACCTTGTGCTTGATCGCTGGATTAATTCCGTACAGACCAAAGTGGCAAGTGAACAAGGTGTCTCGCCAGCCGATCCAGCATTTCCATTGGCGGTGGATAAGGAGATTTATAAGGTAATTACTTCCCTAAATGAGCTGGTTCATGGGTTTGATTTTGCTGAATTATTAAAGATGTACTATCAAGCGTATATCAACGATGACCAAGCAACCAAGGCTAAGGTTACCAAGTGGTTTCGTGGTGAATATGATCGTAAAACTGATGCTAAAAAAGAACTGGGAATTAATATTATTATTACGGATGATGATTGGTATGAATACCTAAAGCTATTTGCGTTATTCTTTCGGCAAGCTGGTTATCAAGGGCTAGTAATAATGATTGATGAACTCGTTAATATTTACAAAATCCCCAATAGTATTAGTCGCCAATATAACTATGAAAAGATCTTGACAATGTACAATGACGCATTACAAGGAAAAGCAAAATATCTGGGGATTATGATGGGCGGTACTCCTCAGGCAATTGAGGATCGGCGGCGTGGTGTTTATAGCTATGAGGCCTTGCGCTCACGGTTAGCAGAAGGTAAGTTTTCACAAGATGGTGCTCGCGATATGTATGCTCCGGTGATTAAGCTCGAACCGTTGACAGCTGAAGAAATGTTGGTATTAGTTGAAAAATTAGCCGATATGCATGCCAGCCTTTATAGCTATGACCGCTCAATTACTGAGCCTGATTTAGCGACCTTTATCAAGATTGAATATGGGCGGATTGGGGCAAGTGCTAATATTACCCCGCGGGAAGTGATTCGGGATTTTATTGAGTTATTAGATATTCTCTGGCAAAATCCCCAAACTGATATTAAGTCCTTATTAGAATCTGACAAATTTAACTATAATCAATCAACCGCGGTATCCAATGAGACAGATGATAATTTCGCGGAGTTTAAAATTTAAAGTGAAAGTTTAAAGATATAAGGGAGGTGAGCTATTTGGATGTATTTTCACGGTATGCCCCATTTATTCAAGATTATATCTACAATCAGGGGTGGCAAAGTTTACGGGCAATTCAACAGGCGGCAGGTGAGGCAATTTTTAATCGCGATGAGAATGTATTGCTTTCAGCGCCAACTGCATCGGGGAAGACTGAGGCGGCCTTTTTTCCAATTCTTTCATTAATGAGTGAAGAGCCTCCTGCTTCGGTGGGGTGTTTATATATCGCCCCGTTAAAGGCGCTGATCAATGACCAATATCAACGTTTACGCGACCTTTGCCATGAACCGGGTATTCCGGTCTGGCGTTGGCACGGGGATGTTGCTCAATCCCAAAAACGCAAATTACTTCGGCATCCGTCTGGCGTTTTACAAATCACGCCGGAATCATTAGAGTCTTTAATGTTAAATAAGCATATGGATATTCCCAACCTCTTTGGGGATTTACGCTTTATCGTAATTGATGAGATCCATTCCATGCTTCGAGGGGATCGTGGCGGACAGACTTTTTGCCTAATTGAACGTTTAGCTAAATTAGCTGGGTGTCATCCCCGCCGAATAGGCTTATCAGCGACAATTGGTGATCCGCGGGCAGCTGGTCAATTACTATCTGCAGGTACTGATAAGGGGACAATTATTCCTAAGATTGCAGACACGCATGAAGTCTGGCGTTTATCGATGGAACATTTCTATAAGGATCCTGTTCAAGCAGGGGATAGCGCGCAAGAACGTGATGCCCAGCCAGTATTAGACCAAGCAACGGATAAGGCCCCCACGATGGCTGATCCAGGCTTGGCTTATGTCTTTGAACATACTCGCGGTAAAAAATGTTTAGTTTTTACTAATAGTCGTGAAGAATGTGAAGCCGTATGTCAATCATTGCGGGCCTATTGCGAAGCCAACCATGAACCCGATCGTTTTATGATCCATCACGGTAACCTTTCAACTGCTTTTCGCCAAACTGCGGAGGAAGCGATGCGTGATGATAATTCGTTAATGACTACTTGTGCGACAGCAACCCTAGAATTAGGAATTGATATCGGCCGGTTAGAACGAGCATTTCAAATTGAGGCGCCCTTTACGGTTTCTGGATTTCTCCAACGGATGGGGAGGACTGGTCGTCGTGGCGATCCACCGGAGATGTGGTTTGTGATGCGCGAAGAACATCCCGAATCACGGGCAATGTTACCAGAATTAATTCCCTGGCCGCTAATTCAAGGAATCGCTCTTGTTCAGTTATATCTTGAAGAACGGTTTGTTGAACCACCACGAACAGGGCGGTTGCCGTACAGCCTTCTTTATCATCAGACGATGAGTACGGTTGCCGCTAATGGGGAAATGACACCGGCTGAACTAGCTTCACGGATTTTACCCCTCTCACCTTTCCGTAATATAACTCAGGATGACTATCGTATTTTATTAAAACACTTAATTGCGATTGATCACCTCCAGCAAACTGAAAACGGGGGCTTAATTGTTGGACTAGCGGGGGAACGTGTCGTTAATAACTTTAAGTTTTATGCTGTTTTTCAGGAAAACGAAGAATTTAGCGTTCATTCTGGTTCTGAGGAACTGGGCACGATTGTTAAACCGCCTCCCGTAGGTGATAAGATTGCCATTGCTGGTCGTGTTTGGGTGGTTGAAGATGTTGATCGGCAACGCCACCAAGTGTATTGCCATGAAGTCAAAGGACGGATTCCGGCATATTTTGGGGATGTTGCCGGGGACATTCATCCACGGATTTTAGAGCGGATGCGTCAAGTCCTCACAGAAGATAAAAAATACCCTTACTTAATGGCAAACGCCTCAGCCCGTTTACGTGAAGCACGGGAAACTGCCCGGCTTGCGGGAATGCTAAAGAACCCATTAATTAACCTTGGTGGTAAAATGTGGTGTCTTTTTCCTTGGACGGGGACATATTCGTTTTTAGCGTTAGAACGGTTATTACGGTTAAAATGTGCGGGGCGCTTAGGCTTACGTGGCTTTAATTCAGTTCGTCCCTACTATATGGAATTTTCGATGGACGCGACAGCAGACGAATTTTACCAAATTATGGCCGAAGAAGCTGCTAAATCCTTCGACCCAATTGATTTAGTTTTTGAAAATGAAGTCCCGTTTTTTGATAAGTATGACCAGTACGTCCCTGATGAGTTAATCAAAAAGGGCTTTGCTCAAGGTGTACTAGATATTGCCGAGATGCGTCGGTGCGTGCAAGGAATGGTTCAAAATAAATAACCTCAAACTAGTTCAGAACGATTTGAAGCCGTTCTGAGCTTTTTTAATCTGTATGGCAAAATTTCCCTTGTACGCAAATGAAAGAACTTTTAGAATATAAAACAAATATTTTAAGAGGAGGGGACATAGATGTCTAAAGAAGCAAGGTACGCTTTACAAAAGACGGTTCCGATAATTCTTGGCTTTTTATTTTTGGGGACGAGCTACGGAATTTATATGCATAAACTAGGTTTCAACTTTTTATATCCGCTCTTAATGGCGGCAATTATTTTTGCCGGTTCAATTGAATTTGTGATTGGTAACTTATTGATACAGCATTTTCAACCACTAACGGTGTTAATTCTTACCTTATTAGTAAACTCACGGCATATTTTTTATGGAATAACGATGCTCAAGAAGTATTCACATACGGGAAGGCTCAAGCCGTTTTTGATTTACGGGATGTGTGATGAATCATTTTCCCTAAATGCTACTCTTGAAGTTCCGCAAGAATTAGACCGACCACGAGTTTACTTCTATGTAACCCTTTTTAACTATTGCAGCTGGGTTATTGGTGCAGGGCTTGGGGGTCTATTAGGCGGTTTGATCCGCTTAGACCTCCAGGGACTTGATTTTGTAATGACTGCCTTATTCATCGTCCTTTTTACTGAACAGCTCAAGTCACTGAAGTCACAAAAGAATGCCCTTATCGGTTTTGCTTTTGCTGTTCTTGGCTTATTTGTCTGTGGGCAAAATACTTTCCTCCTGGTAACCCTTTTATTATTAGTAATTGCCTTTTCGATTAATTATTATTGGAAAGCAGGTGCTAGCAAATGACAATTACACAGCAAATTCTTTCGATTCTAATTGCAGCCGCTGTCACAATGGCAACACGGTTTATCCCGTTTTTAATGTTTGACCAGTCAAAGCCGCTTTCGCCGTATATTGAACGATTAGGGCAATTTCTTCCTGCAGCGATTATGGGAGTGCTGGTTGTTTATTGCTATCGAAACCTATCATTTGCCGTACCGCAAAAAGCTTTAATTGAAATTGGGGCGGGGCTCTTGACCCTTGTTATCCACTTATGGAAAGGAAATATGCCTTTATCAATTTTAACGGGTACAGGGGTATATATGCTGCTAATTAATTTCCTGTAATAAGGTGCCTGACGCTTGCTTTGATTCGGCGGGCGTCTTTTTTGTGCGCCCGCCATAATCTTTCGTCTATTGAACGCTTTACTAGTAAGCAGTAAAATAAAAAAATGTATTAATAGGTTTTTATGGTTAGGGAGGATATTTTTATGAAAATCAGTAAAAAACAACTTGCCGCAACATTGATGACGACTATTTTAGCCGGTTCAGTAATGGTTGGTTCAGTTGTAACGGCTGGTGCTAATAATGTAAGCGGCTCACCAGAAGAGCAAGCTGATATTACCAACTGGATTGCTAATACACCAGAACAAATCTCAAATAATATGGCGATGCAGCATATTAATACCAATAATTTAAATGGTACTCGTTACATTATCCAGTGGGGCGATACGTTATCAGGTATTTCTGCGGCAACTGGGATTTCGGTTGCTAAGCTTTGTTACGATAATAATATTCAGAATGCAAATCTAATTTTCGCGGGGGATGTATTGATTTTAGATCGGACTGGTAGTGTTCCGGCGGGCTATAATCCAAACGTTGATCCGTACGCCGTTGCGCAAACGAAGGTCACTATTAATAATGGGCCAACAACTGTTAATATTGCGGTTCAGCCCCAATCAATTGTTAAAAATTACGATCAGACAGATAATTCTGATCACTCAACGACAATCTACAAGGCGGGCGCAACTAATAACAATAGTAACAATAATGACGAAAATGAAAGCAGCCAATCCAGCACTACCAAGTCAACTAAGAAGCACCATTCTTCATCAGTTAGTGCGGCTGATATTGTTAGTGGTTTAAACGATGCTAATGAAAATAGTAAGTTATCATTTGACGAAGGTAATGGCGGTAATGATGCTGATGAACTTGACGTTAATTCAGCGGCTATTTTGAAGAATGCCAAGAAAGATAATTATGATGCTATTTTGAGCGAGATTGAAAGTGCGCTTGGCTCAAAGGCTAAGAAAGATATTACGATTTACATCGAAAAAGATGGCAATGAAATTCACGTTTACGCTAGCGTAAGTGATGATGATAGTAGTAGCAATAGCAGCAGCACCAAAGATAGTAGCAGTGAGGACAGCAGTAGTACGGACAGTGATAGCGATAGTGACAGTAGCCAAAGCAGCAGTGACGAGGACAGCAATAGTCAAGCCACTACTAGTGATCAGGATACCGATACGTCCGATGACGAATAATAGGGGATAAAAATGCAAAAGAAAACAAAGATTATTATTTCTATTATTGTTGCTCTTGTTGTAATTTGTGGCGGCTTTTATCTTTACGCTAGTCATTCAGTTGCTAAGCGGCTGCCAGGCCATGTTTATGAGTACACTTCTGTTTCGGGGAATCAAAATGCTTACATGACCTTTGCCCAAAGCGGTGACCAAGTTGTTGTTACTCCAGATAAGAGTGAGGCACTGAAAGCCAACAATAGTGCTAATGATTTCCAAGAAGTATACCAAGACAATGCAAAAGACGGGCGGTGGAATTATAAAGCTCAGGGAAGCAAATTAACGCTATCCAAGCTTCAAAATGGTAAGGTTTCCCTGTGGCAATATAACCGCATGCTTGCTTTTGGTAAGAAGATGCGGGCGGGCAGCTTTACCTACCAAATTGCTAATGCTGGTCAAGGTGTGGACCATAAAGCAACAAAATTTGAACAAATTCGTTGATAATAATGACAGCTGGTGTATGTATTTTCTCTTTCCTCATCGTAGGAAGGGGGGACTGTGATCCAGTTGAAAATGCGACAACACAGTACAAAAAGGGACGCTAGAGTTCGGAAAAGTCCGGACTTAGCGCCCCTTTTAATGTTCAGCTGAACATGGCTGTTATTTTATTGTACGGTGTAACCGATACTCCATGAAGCAAAATTCAATCACATTCGTTAGCATAAAAGCAGTCATTAACCCTAAATTGCTATTGCGCCATAATAAGGCCATGGCACAACCAAAGATGAGGACAACTGCCATTGTCAGTAGATCACGACTACTGAGAGAAAGGTGTTGATGGTTATAGGATCCATATAACCATAAGCAGACATAGAAGACGATTAAGTTGGTAGCGATAAAGCCGCTCAAAAATAACCGCGAAACTTCATCATTAGCCATGTAAATTGTCCCCGCAGTAATTGAAAGTAAGCTAATAATCATAACCACGTGAGTATACATTGCAATAAAGCCACGGGTGGATTGGTGATGATTTAAGAAGCGTTCGACTAATAGGGTGTATACGCCAAAGAGGGCCGCAACACCAACAAAAATCGCAATTGGCAGGGGTGAATAAATGGCACCCTTAAAGTAATGGGTAATATTAACGAGGGTCTCACCAAAAGTAATGATAATAATCAAACTTAACCGTTCAACTAAGTGGGGGAAGTTGACCTGCTCTGGCTTAAACATTTTATATATAACTGTAGGCATAAGAAAACCGATCAAGCCACCGATAATGCAAAGATAAATCCCATAGCGGTAGCCGATAGTTAGTCCGGCGATAAGGAAGATAAATTCGAGGCTGAGAGCAATTAAAAATGCCCGCAAGTCCCTATTCTTACCCGGTTGACGATCGGAGCCGAAGTAATACTGGCCAATTAGGTTAGCAACCGTAAGAGCTACCGCAAGATTAAAAGTGTGGAAGGTTAAGCGCCACTCTGTATTAATGTTGTTAGCTAAATAAGTTGCCGCAAACATACTAATTAACAGGCCGATGGTATCAATCATCCGGCTAGTACCAAAGCGATTTATATACAAGGTTTGGTACAGCCAGATTTGTAAAACAAAAATAACGACAATAATAAATTCACCATAAGTTTTCAGTGGCAAACTGCCGTTAACAGGGTGGTGAATCATTAATGTAATTCTTGCAATAGCATAAACAAAGATTAAATCATAAAACAGTTCAAGCATGGAAACACGCTTGGCAACGATTTTTTTCATGATAGAATTTCCCTTCTTTAAGTAATGCCATCATCATACCATAGGAAAATTCATTATTTAATATATTGTTTGCGGCGGAGAATATAGGCGACCAATAGCGACAAAATTAAGGCAACGGCCAGAATTATCCAAAAACCATAAAAATCATCTTTCCAGGGAAGGCCACCGACGTTCATCCCCATAAACCCAGTAACTAATGCTGCAACTGCGATAACTAAGCCTGCCGAGTCCAGAAATTTCATTAAGCTATTTAAATTACTATCCATCATTGCAGTGAAAAGACTGCTGATTGATTCAAGGAGGTCACGGAAGATATGAATGGTCTTAGTTAACCGTCGCTGTTGAACTGCTAATTCTTGGCAAGTTTCTGTTGATACTTGCTGACAAAATTTAGATTTGACAAAAGAGGCAATTGTTGATGCTTGGTCATTCATCGTGTGTTCAAAAAAGACCAGTTTCCGTGTCAAAGTTGTTAATTCACGTAGCCGCTTGTTATTGAAGCCTTGTCTTGCGGCATTATCTAATTCATCAATTTGTTTTTTATAGCCGATAAGCGTTCGCATAACCTTGTATTGACATTGCAACAGGTAATTAAAAAGAATTGTTTTTAAGTCAGTATAGTTGCTCCTGATAACTTTTTCGCAGATTTCTTCGCTGTCTGTGCAAATAATCAAGTGGTTGTCGTCAAAAACGATTACCGAGGGCGCAAGTTGATTTTCAATGTGGTTAAAAGAAGTAATAAAATCGTATATCACAAGGAGAAATGGCGAATTTAATACCTTGCTGGCTGTTTGATGAAAACGAGATACTTCTTCTGGGGAGGAGTGGTATTGAAAAGTAAACTTATTTAAGTCAAAAGCCTGACAGACATCTTGAATTTCCTGCTTGGTTGGTTTGGTTAAAACGACTAAGCTCGAATTTTTGAGGGCCACCGTTGTTTCACGGGGTCCCGAGTTCGAGATTAAATATTTGTTAAGCATAATAAATACCTCATTTTTAAGCGCTAGCATCCTAATTATAATTATGCCAATAAAAATTGAATAATATACGCACGAAAGCCAAAGAGAATATTAAGAAATGAAAACGCAGTGATAATTGCTTTAAGCTTATTTAAAGCACCGCTGTTGAAGATAATTATCATGCTAAAATAACCGTATCGTAATCTACTGAAGCTGCGAAATTAGGAGGGATCATTATGGCGATTTACTTACGGCGGGCAACTTTGAATGACTTGGATGCTATTATGACGATTATTGACCAGGCGCGCGTGTTGCTAAAAGAAAATGGCAATCCGCAGTGGCAGGACGGCCACCCCTTCACGAAGACTATCGCCAATGATATTCAGCAGGGATACAGCTGGGTATTAATTGATGGTCAACAAGTTGTGGGAACGGCAGCTTTACAATTAACTCCCGAGCAAACCTATGCTGATATTAAAGATGGGGAATGGGCAAGACCAAACGAGCCGTATGCAATTATCCATCGGGTTGCTGCCTTGCCGTCACAAAGCGGCCAAAGCCTTGGTAAATTTATTTTCTCTAACCTAATCACGGTCGGGTACCTCCAAGGAGTACGGAATTTTCGTTATGATACCCACTACAAAAATCTGCCGGTACAAAAAATTGGTAAGGACATCGGTTTCGTTAAACGCGGTACTATCTATATTGATGATAAAATTGACGATAAACATATGGGATTTGAATTAAACCTGCCAAATTGAAGCGGACACTAGCTTGCTGATGTGATATAGTAAAGGTGTAATTTTTTAAGCAAAGCGAGGGAGAATCATGGCTAAATACACTGTTGAATTGAGTGCTGAAGACATCCAAATGATTAAGGATTGTCACTCAAAGAACCCTTCAATTATGAAGGCAATGAATGACGCTAAAAAAGTTGAAGACTAATTTATGAAGAAAGCGGGAAATAATCTTCTTGACAAGGTCGGCTAAGCTGGAATAATGATGAGCACGTTGCAGATTGATTATTGTTCGGGCTTAGACTTGAGCTTTGTGGTTATTTACCGCGCTATCTTGCTATTGTTCATTAAACATAGTAGAGACTGAGAGAAACTAAGTTTTTTTCAGTCTCTTTTATCTGGGGGAGTAACATTGAAAAAAGCAATTACTATTCTCACGATTACGGCAATGGGAGCAATGATCGCCGGATGTGGGAATCAAAACACAGCACAAAATAGCAATCGGAATGAATCGGAAAGTAGTCAGCAAGCTGCTAATAGTCAACCAGTTAACTCAACAAGCGCTAGTAGCAGCTCACATCATGATGAAGCATTGTGGAATAACCAAAAAGATGAACAACTAGCTTCATTTATGGAAAAGTGGGGACCCACAATGCACCAGTCATATGAACGATATGATGGTCATAATGCGATAAAAGTCATAACCGGAGTCACCTATCCAACCGATTTCAGCCAGGAGCAAGTTGAAGGTCAAGCCGGTTTAATTGGGTGGGCACCAACTGGCAAGGGTGACTATGAATATAATGTTGTTGCGATCTATAATCATGACGGGACTGAACCGCCAGAGAATCGGATCACATATTTCTTTGCCTTTCATAACGGTAAACCAATAGTCCTTGTTGACCAGTCGACTAATGGCTATCCAGATTGTCAACCGACTCACAATAGCGACCTGCAAAGTAATTTTGAACGAATTGCAAATCAATAATAAAAAAGCAATCTCAGCGAAAGAAAAGTTGAGATTGCTTTTATAAATTAGAAAGTTA
>NZ_QORN01000003.1:0-61728 GCF_014830205.1 Limosilactobacillus walteri | reverse complement strand
TAGGAGACTTATGTCACAGCTCCTTATTCATTTGTAATTATTCTTCTTTAAGAAACTCGTTAACTTCTTGGGCGCTTAAATGATACTTTTCGCTAACCTTTTGCTTAATCACATCTGGCTCTATGTTTAACTCTTGAAGAGTACTAACTAGGTCTTTAATACTGCTTAATCGTGCTTCTTTAAGTCCTTTTTTGCGGCCTTCCTCGAGTCCTTCTTCGCGACCCTTTTTACGCCCCTCTTTAAGTCCTTCTTCTAACCCTTTTCTTTTAGCATCCATCAGATTGATTTCGTACTTCATAAAGCCGTCTCTCCTTTCTGGATCATTTTTAACCCGCTTAATCTCACTTTGAATTTGCGCAATAAACCTACTATTATTGTCATCCTTATTTCGCATTAAAGCAAGGAAGTTTTTGATTGCTTGGTCATCGCTGTCAAATTCTTTGGCAAGAGCGTTGAAAACGACGATTGTCCGCTTGTCATCAAATCTTAAATGATGATCCTTAGTACAAGTTAGTTTAAACTCATAACGGGCCCATCCCCGACCAAAATAGTCGAAATTACAAAACATAATAATATATGTAGGATAATGATTAAGAATTGAATAGTCTTCTCCAGGATGTAATAGCCCGTGGTCGACTTGTTCCTGATAATAGCGTAACCGTGCTGGGAGGTTTTTTTGATCATTTACCTGCATTTCGATGACGACAATATTATTTTTACTGTCACGAACATAGACATCAAAGCGGACACGGCGGGCTCCAACAGAATTGACATCTTTTTGACTTTCTAATTGAATGATTTTCTTTGCTTTGAGTTTTGGTAATGCCCGATTAATTAATTCTAAACAAATTTCCTTATTCTGCATTACCAATCCAAACATGGGGTCACTGGTAATAGTCATTTTCTGCCACCGGTCATAAATGAGAGCGATTTGTTCTTCACGGCTTAAATTTTTATTCATTTTTTTACGTACTCCTTGATTGTTTTTGAGGCCTCTATAATATATATACGTAAAGAATATGATTTTGCATTTTTTAATCTAAGTTGCATTCGGATAAGAAGACGCACTTCTGGAGGGATAAACATGAAAAAATACGATGAGATTTTAATTGGTTCTGGTCCGGCGGCGTATAAGATGTCAAACTTGTTAGCGAAAACGACACATCAAGTATTAGTAATTGAAGGTTTTGAATTTGGTGGAACCTGTCCTAATTATGGTTGTGAACCCAAAATTTTTCTTGAAGGGGCAGCGCGAACAGTCCTTCAATCGCAGCAATTACTCGGAAAGGGTATTAGCCAACCGGCGAAATTAGATTGGCAGACGCTTATGCAAACGAAGCTTGAGCGATTTAATTCGTGGCCTGATGAAACGCGTGCGATTATCAAGAAAAGTCACGATGTAGAAGCGGGATACGCTCATTTTATTGATGACAAAACGGTGAGTGTTAATGGTCGCCAATACCAAGCTGACCATATTATTATTGCGACTGGGCAAACTCCGAACATTTTAGATATTCCTGGAAAAGAGTATTTGCACACAAATTATGATTTATTATCCTTAAAAGAACTGCCGGCAAGAGTCGCTGTTATTGGTGCGGGTTTTGTTGGTCTTGAGTTGGCAACGCTTGTGGCAGCTGCTGGCGCCGATGTTACGATGATCGTTCACTCTGACCGTGTCTTGCGGGGATTTACTCGTGGGGAAGATAAAGCTCTCGTTGATGCCATGCAGAAGCGGGGGATTAAGTTTGTTTTCAACGCTAATACGCAAAAGATTAGTCAGTGTAAAAAAGAGTTGACGGTTACAACTGACCAAGGAGATATTAAGACTGATTATATTCTTAATGCGATTGGACGACACCCCAACATTGAAAAATTAGCTTTAGATAACACTAATATTAAGTATGACCGCCATGGAATCAAAGTAGATGACCACATGATGACTTCAGTTGAGGGGGTATATGCAATTGGAGATGTCGTTAGTCGCAAGCAGCCTAAATTAACGCCAGTTGCTGAATTTGAAGGGCAATACCTATTTAACTACTTAACTGGTAAAACTACTCAACAGATTGCTTATCCGACGATTGGACAAGCTGCCTTTACCTTTCCTGAGGTGGCAAAAGCAGGCGTCAACCCTGATGACGTGGCTAATGATCCACAATACCGGGTTAAGAGAATTCCGCTTAAATACGGAAGCTTATACGCGGGGCAAAATGATCAAATTAGTACTTTAACGTTAGTGTTTAAGGATCAACAATTAGTAGGTGCTAGTGAGATCGGTGATTATGCTGCCGATGATATCAATAATTTTATTCCAATTATTGGCCTACAAATTGATAGCAATGAATACCGTCAGAAGGTCATGGCAATTTATCCAACTTTAGGTGATAAGGTTGCGGGGGCGTTGCTGTAGACTTTGGAAGACATATTGTCAAATTTATTTTCTGAATTATGCTAAACTTTAGTAAGAGCTTTTAATTTGGGAGGTAATTTAATTATGGAGTTGCAAGAAGCAATTAATCAACGGCGCTCAGTTCGTGAATTTAAAGATAAACCAGTTGAGCGTGACATTATTACTAAAATTGTGCAATTAGCGCAGCGAGCACCATCATGGGTAAATTCACAGCCATGGGAGGTTTACTGTGCGATGGGCGATTCGCTTCAACAAATTAAGGATGCTTACCGTGAGCAAGACGCAGCAGGGAACCATGGACAAAATGGGGCGTGAGAAATGGGCTGCGCAGACACAAGCAAATATGAAGCAATGGCGGCATGAAATTGTTCATCACTTTGCTAATTTCGATGAAGCTCATGAAGCAATGACGACTGCTAGTGACACCTTATATCATTCGCCAGTTATTCTTTACGTCACGATTCCCCAGGCATCCCCCGATTGGTCAATCTTTGATGCGGGACTGTTTGCTGAAAACCTGATGCTAGCAGCTACTGATTATGGTTTAGATACAATTCCAACCTATAATAGTGTTCGCTTCCCCGCAATTCTTCATCAAATATTAAAGGTTCCAGAAGATGAACGCTTTATTGTTGGTATCTCACTGGGGTATCCAACCACTGCTAAAATCAACACCTATCGCTCAAAGCGACGACCAGTAAACGAAATTCTTCATTTTAATTAACGGCAACGGGATCGTGACCGGAGTTATTTATTCACGTCCCGCAAGCACAGGGAGGCTCTAGCGTTCGGCTTTTTCCGAATACTAGAGCCTCTTTATGTACTGTGTCTATATAGGGGAGACCTAAGTCACAGCTCTTTTTAATCACCTAATTATTAAATTTAGGCCAATAAGTTTATACTTATCTTAAAGTAGTGGTCAAAATTAGGGAGGTTTATAATGGTAAAGAAAGTTACACCTAAATTAGTAACAGCGATTCTATCAGCTGGAATGCTCTCCTTTTTAGGGATTCTGGACGAAACCGCGACAACAGTTACGTTTCCAACATTAATTAAAGAATTTGCGGTTACGACCGATCAGGTTCAATGGGTTAACACCCTTGTTCTTTTAGTAATTGCGACAATTGTACCGCTTAGTTCGCAAATTAGTTTACGCTTTACTACTAAGAAAATTTTTATTGCAGGAATAGTCTTTTTTATGATTGGGCTTATTATTGATATTTTTACGCCACGGTTTGACTTATTATTGCTTGGACGGGCCTTTCAAGGGATTGGTACTGGAATTGGCTTACCATTGATGTACAATATTATTCTCGCTAAGGTTCCCAAGGACAAACTTGGTTTTATGATGGGGATTGGCACGATGATTACAGCCGTTGCGGTCGCACTTGGCCCCGTCTTTGGTGGCATTGTAACTGACTTGTTAACCTGGCGGTGGATATTCATAATTTCCACTTTTTTAGCTATTATTAGTGCATTTACTGGTTCATATGCGATTACCCAGCTTAATAAGTTACAGAAAGTTAAATTTAAATATGGACAATGGCTGGCGATTGCAGTCGGCTTAGTTTTGCTAATGCTTGGCTTTACTAGTATTGCGAAGAATTCTTTTTGGTCATTTCAGGTCATTGGTTGTTTGGTGTTTGGCTTAGTTAGCTTAGCAATTTGGTTAAAATTGTCTTGGCGTGATCGTCACGCGCTGATTAGTCCGCACCTTTTCCTAAATCTTCACTTTAGCATGCAGTTAATTTGCTATTGTTTTGCTAAAATTACAACTTTAGCGTTAGGATTTATTTTTCCAATCTATGTTCAGACCGTTAATCATGGGTCAGTATCGCTTGCGGGGTGGATTATGCTCCCCGGAGCCATTTGCGATGCCCTAATGGCAGCTTTAGCAGGGAAGCTTTTGGATAAAAAAGGCGCTTGGTTACCAATTATGGGTGGGATAATTGCTAGCCTTGCTGGCGTTGTAATGATGACTGTTGCGGGACTGCACTTATCTGATCTTGAAATTATTTTACTCTACGCTCTTTATTATGGCGGATATGGGATGTGCTTTAGCAGTTTAATGACTAGTGGTCTAACATCACTTTCAGTTGCGGATCATGCCCAAGGAAACGCAATTTTTAATACTTTACAGCAATTTTCTGGTGCGCTAGGGACAGCACTGGCGGGTACATTGATTGCGATTAGTCAAAATAATCACCAGCTACTACGTCAACAAACTACTGCGCTAGGAGCACGATGGACTTTTATGGTTTTGACAGGCTTGATTATCTTAAATCTGGTCATTGCAATTATTTTTGTTCCACGACCGCCGAAAACATCAACTCATCTGGAAGAATAATAATGGTAAAAACATCTTTTCAACTTTATAATTCGATTATGAATGATGAGCAGTTAGTACAAGTAAGTCGGGTGTTTAAGGTAACCTGGCAGCAAGCATACCGCTATATCTTTCCTAAAGATCAGTTATTAAACCTAGATGAACGGGAATGGCAACGAAGTCTTCTGCAACCGGGACGGCATAACATAATTGCGGTCAGTGATGATAATCAAGTTTTAGGAGTTGCGAGTTATGGACGGGCACGTGAACGTACGGCTAACCGCGGTGAGCTAATGACCATTTATGTTTTACCTAAGTACCAAGGTCAGGGATTAGGGGACGTCCTCTTGACGAAAGCAGAGCAAGGACTTCATTTATTAAATTATAGTCACTATATATTATGGGTACTGAGTGATAATCATCAGGCAATGAAGTTTTACTACAATCATGGCTGGAAGACTAATGGAGTAATAAAAGAAAAAATTATACTAGGGAAAAAGTTTCGTTAGTGCAACTTAGAAAATAGTTATCAAGTTTTTATTTCCCGGGAAATTAAATTTGTGACGGCTAGTTGACGGGTGGCTGTCGGCTAAATGACGTGGTCGTTCGGAATATAAAAGTGTATTATCAAAAATGAAATGAGAAGGGAGGAGTAACGATGATTAATAATCAAATAAAGAAACTCCGGATGGCTAAGCATCTTTCACAAGAACAACTTGCTGAAAAGGCAAAGGTTTCGGTAAGAACGATTCAACGGCTGGAGGCAGGTGAAGATGCTAGTATTTCAACGTTAAACCTTGTTGCAGGTGCTCTTGACGTTGAAGTGGGCGACCTGTTTCCACGGACGGATTCATCTAAACAAAAAGAGAAAATTCAGTCAGCTGATGAGTTGCTACAATCTCAGCTGCAACAACGCCATGAGGAATATAAAAATTTCAAAAGAATTTATAATACTTGTTATATTGTCATCATGATGCTCTGGGGATGTCTTTTTCCTCTGGTTGATAGTTCGGCGCTATCCTCAATTATGGGTGTCTTGTGGATTGGGGGCTGGATGATATTTGGTCCGTTAAAGAAATGGATTGAAATTAAGAAAATTACCCCTAAACTAGATACAAAATATCCGTTAACAATCAATCGCTTGGATAAGAACCAGGACCATGGTTAGATAATCAAAATCCGAAAACAAGGGACTAGGAAAAATTAAAAATTTTTCACTAGCCCCTTGTTCACTTTTGCTGGTTTTTAATACCGTGTCCAACTTTTCTTTGAAGAGATTATCATAGTTGTCTAAATTAGAAAAAGGATTGGTCAATTCCTACTTTTTTCTTCGATAAGTTTAACATTTCCTGGGAAATGCGATGGTTGGTAATTTAATTAGGAAATGTAAAATGTTAGTTGCCTAAAAAATAATAAAACGTTCTTGATGCTACCTTATGACTTCGCTAAAATTATTTAACAAAAATAACGAGGGGATAATAAGGACAATGACAAATAATTTTGCAATCCAACTAGCCAAGTTACGAAAAGACGCAGGATTATCACAAGCACAACTGGCGGATCAATTACAGGTATCCCGACAATCAGTATCCAAATGGGAAAACGGAACGGTACTTCCTGATATTGACCGGATTATTGAAATTTCAAATATCCTGCAAGTTAGTTTAGATGAATTAGTCTTAGGAAAACAGAAGGTTGCCGAAACCTCGATGATTAATAAACTAGTTAATTATTATCTTGAAAGTGATAAAAAGAGTAGTGAATGGCGGCAACGGCCGGTTAATAATATCTGGGAATTTTTGGCGCGTTATTGGTGGGTATTAATTGCTTTATTTATAGTTATTGGATGCATCATTGGTTCTATAACTTAATATTTTTAATTATTTTCTAACAAATTTCAAATTTAGTAGTTACAATAGTTGTATGCGAAAAAGAAAAAACAAAAGGCAACGACGAAAACAGATATATTTGCTAATAGGGCTATTATTAGGACTTGTGCTTGCTTTGAGCGTGTACCATACGCATCGAACGAGGACTGTCAATAATTCGTATCCAGTTGATGAGACCGTCACGCTTTCTAGTACAGCTAAAATATATAACTCACTTTCATCAATGAAAGAAACTGATACTGAATTTAACCGGGAAGCAACGTATAAAGTTAATCGCTACTACTTAACCGGGAAAAGTCAAAATGAAGTGTACGCGCGGATTGTCGATAACGGTCGCAATTATTTTGTTCGTTCTACTGAACTTAACCTGATAATGACCAACGCTATCAATAAATATATTGCACAAGCGGACTATCCGCACGCAACGATTAACCGACAGATATCATCTCGCTTTACTAAGCAGCAATATCGGACAGCAACTGGTAAACCACGAGGGGTAATTATCCACGATACTGGTAATGAAAATTCCACAATTAATAGTGAAGTTTCATATATGGAGAAAAATTATGCTGCTACTCGGGTCTTTGTCCATACATTTATTGACGCTCAACAGATTCTAAATATTGCTGATCCAAAATATATGGCTGAGGGTGCGGGTCCCAATGCTAATCCATACTTTATTCAATTTGAAATGCCACATGAATATACAGCGACAGCGTTTGCTAACCAAATTGCCAATGCTGCCTACTATACTGCTTATAATTTAAAGCAAAATAATCTTCCCGTGATAAAGGGAAATAAGGATGGTGGGGGAACGGTTTGGACCCATGCAATGATTTCAAGTTATTTCGGCGGCACTGATCATCAGGACCCAATCTCATACTGGTCAACATCAGCTAAAAAACTCTTTGACACGTCCTATACCATTAATGATTTTATCGTATTGGTGCAGGCGTATTATAATAAAATGTAGGTCAAAAGATATTATTGGAAATAGTTGGCATCTATAAGAGCTAGTTGCTTATCAAAGGAGAAAATAAACTTGAGTAAATATGATTCATTATGGCAGTATATTCGTCAAAACTATCAACAAGATTTTACACTTACATTTGATGAAATAGAAAAGATTGCAGGGATACCGCTTGATCATTCGTTCTTGCGATTTAAGAAAGAATTAGTAAACTATGGCTTTACTGTTGAAAAAATTTCGTTAAAAAAACGGACCGTTAAATTTAATCGTTTATAAAAACATTCATAAGTAAAATGTTGGAGAGTCATGCCTATCTATCGTATAGTTACATTAGGAGGGATAGGGTATGACTCTCTTATTTATCTTTTGCTTATTAATTATGTATAATTTTATTAAAGGGACCTTTCAGTTGGAACCTGTGACTAAGACTAGCTTTATTGTTATCCCGATTTATGCAATTGTAATGACCGTTATTTCGATGTTTACTGAAACGAAGGAATGGCATTTGTCAGTTACAATTGTTTTAATTCTAATTGGAATAATGTTAGGTTGGTTTCAAACGTTTAGTGTCCGTGTTGTTAAAACTGCTAAAAAAGATAAGTATGGTAACCATATTTTTAAGTATTGCCGGGGATGGGCTTACCTTTATGGCTTTGCGCTTGTTTTTATGGTTGAAATTGCGACTAATTATATGTTGGGACTAAAAGTTACGGTTAAAAGTGTTTTATTTGAACTGTTAAATGAAGTTTTACGTGAGCGATTTAAATTCTTACCTGATAATGGATGGGTGGTTTGGCTGTTACTTGCGGTAACGACAAGTGTCTATACTATGATCCTTGTTCATCATTATCCGTGTATCAAAGAAGCGTTGTATTGGAAAAAATATAAAAAAGAAGCGTAATTTGTGGACAGACAAAAACGCCTAGTCAAGATGGTGATTTCACCTATGACTAAGCGTTTTATTTATCGTTCGTCGTTAGAACCAAAGATATCTAGGAAACTAACGAAGAGGTTAATAAAGTCAAGATATAATTGCAAGGCACCAAGGACCGCTAATCCATTGGAAGATACTTGATCACCACATTCAAGATAAATATTTTTCATTCGTTGAGCATCCCATGCTGTTAATGCAGTGAAAATAATTACGGCAACAATCGACAAGATATAATTAATCATCGGACTTTGAACGAAGAAATTAACGAGTAACGCAATAATCAAGCCCACCAAGGCAGCACTAGCATAGGAACCTAGCCTTGTAAAATCGCGGTGCGAAAAAGTTCCGATGACTGCCATTGTTAAGAATACGCCAGCAGACGAGACAAAAGCAGTTGCAATATCTGTTCCAGCATAGGCTCCCGCAATAAACGCAAAGGTAATTCCGTACACAATAGCAGTAATAATCAATAGGAAGAAACAGAGTCCAGGACTTCGTGTGGCATTAAAACTGATTCCAAAAGTTAAGATAATAGGTAAGAGAATAATTAACCAAATTCCCCAGCGATTATTAACCATAAATGCAGTAAACTGTTTAGCAAAAACATCTATTACCAGCCAAGCGGTTAGTGCTGAAAGTAACACAGCCAATGTCATCAAGCCATACATCTTTGTTAGGAACCGATTTAAGCCTGTAATATCAGCAACGTTTCGACGATTAGGTGAAAAATCATCCATAATTAATCGCTCCTTTCCACAACAACTAGTTATCTATCTTTATTATATTCCATAAATTTAATAATAAAATCAATTTGCAATAAATTAATATTTTTCATTACAATAGGAAAATAAGGAGGAATTCTATGATACAGTGGTATGACAAGCAATTTGATGAATTAACGGTTAATGAACTATTGGCGATTTTGAAATTACGCGCAATCGTTTTTAATCAAGAACAGCATAGTTCATATCCTGACCCTGATGATCAAGATCGCCACGCTCATCATGTTTTTGCGATAAAAGATAGGCAAATTATTGCGTATGCCCGATACTTTATTCAGGATAATTATGCAACATTTGGCCGGGTAGTTGTTGCACCTCGATTTCGTAAGACGGGACTTGGCGGATCGATTGTTGACCATCTTTTACACGGGATTGTACATAACTATGCAAACCGTGAAATTATTATTCATGCGCAAGCATATGTTGAGAAATTTTATCAACAGTACGGGTTTCTGGCGGTTGGTGATCACTTTACCGAAGCAGGACGTGAACATGTGACGATGATTTATCAACCACGGACCAAAAAAGAGGTGACTGATTACGACTAAAATCGATGAGCAGTTTATTCAAGCAGTTTTAAACATCGTTGATATAATTCCGAATGGTCGTGTAGCTACTTATGGACAAATTGCCCGGATAATCGGTCACCCGCATAATGCCCGCCTAGTAGGGAAAGTCCTTGGTAAATTTGGTGGGCGTGGTCATCATCCGTGCCACCGGGTTGTTACTGCGACTGGGCGGTTAGTTCCAGGATGGTTTGACCAACGCCCAATGTTATTAGCAGAAAATATTCCGTTTAAAGATGAAAATCATGTTGATATTAAACACTGTCATTGGCAGGGAATATAATTTCTAATTTCCCCGGAAATAAAGCAGGAGCAAGTAATGCAAAATTACCAAATAGGATCAATACCTTATATGAAAATGCTTAGGCAAAGCAGGCTAACTGCCCATGAGCAATTGGACTTAATTCTTAACCACCACCTTAAAGCTGAAATTGACGAGAATCATTTTCTACAATTATTAAGTAAAGAATATCGGTTAGCGCCTCAACTAGCGCCAACTAGTTATTTTTACGCCTATTTTCGCGACTTAGTGGTAGATGCTTATCACTCTTCAACGGGATTATCATCTGATTTATTAGGACAGAAAATTCACTTATTTCGTAGTTATCTTGACCGGCAAAATATTTATTTTATCCGCAATTATCGTCGTCCGCAGCTTCATTCTGGTGCAACTGACCTCCAGCGTTTACTATGTTATTTGCGTGATAATCACCTAAGAGCAGACTTTAAAACGGGAGCAAACTTTCATAATCGTTACCATGGGGTATTTACTTATCCTCAAAATATGAAAGTTCAGTTGATACGTAGTTCTGTCCGTTATAAGCGAAATCCGGCAAGAATGATTGAATTTATTATCAATATAGCTAGCGGTCGTTTTGTTAGTCAGTGGAATGTTTACCACCAAACTTCTCATGGCCTGATCGATACTAATCCAGATCATTATTCACTTAGTCAGTTACAGCAAGTTGCTAATATTGAGTCCTTTAATTACGGGATTCCTTACGGTGGACGATTGGTCGTAGGAAAATATCGTCATATGCACCAATATCTAGATGTTAACCAACCAGCTAATAGTAAAGTTCGGCGGGTAGCAAAAGATTATTGGCACTTTCCTCATGATTATGATCGTCATGGCGATTATGCTGATTTGATTAAAAAGCCGCGTGACATTATTGCTTGGCGCAAGGTTCCACAATGTCAACGACATCTAATTTATGTGGATTTTATTGACTATTTAAGGAAGCAACAAATAGAAAATAAGGGAATAAACGCTTATTTTTCCGTTACGCCAAAATACCAGCAATTCTATGCCCAATGGACGCTAGGGTTGTTATAATGGTAGCTAAAGGGAGCACGATGATATGGATAATGAGTTTCAAAGAGCGTTAATGAAAAAATTAAATGAGCACGAGGACGAAATTATTAAAATTCGTCGCTATTTGCATGCCCATCCAGAGACTTCTTTTCACGAAAAGAATACGGCACGGTATATCAAAGAATTTTATCGGCATTTAGATTGTAAGTTACGAGATTGTGGAGATGGTTATGGAATTCTTGTCGATATTCACGGCCCGCGTCCTGGCAAGTGTTTAGCATTACGGGCTGATTTTGATGCCTTAGCAATTCAAGAGGCCAATGATTTACCATTTAAGTCACAAAATCCGGGAGTAATGCATGCCTGTGGTCATGATGGACATACAGCATACATGATGGTATTAGCTAAATGTTTAATTGAATTAAAAGATATGTTAACGGGAACCGTGCGAATTATCCACCAACCCGCAGAAGAAGTTTCACCGGGCGGGGCATTATCGATGATTCAATGGACGGTGTTGATAATGTTGTTGGCATCCATGTAATGAGTACGATGCCGACAGGAACAATCCAGCTTCATCCCGGGCCAACCCAAACTGGTCGTGCTAATTTTGATTTGACCTTTATAGGTAAGGGCGGTCATGCATCGATGCCTCAGTTAAGTCATGACGCGATTGTAGCCGGAAGTTATTTCGTTACTACTGTTCAGACGGTAATATCACGACGGCTTAATCCGTTTGATGTCGGCAGTGTTACAATTGGTTCTTTTGATGGTGCGGGATCATATAATGCAATTAAAGAAAGCGTCAAATTAAAAGGCGATGTGCGGATTATGAGTGAAAAAACACGGGAAATAATTAAGACATCAATTCAAAAAGTTATTAAGGGGATTGATGAGTCCTTTGATGTTCGTAGTGAATTAAAATACGATGATAATTATCCAGTGTTGGACAACAACCGTTCTTTTACCGCTGAAATTGAAGAATGGCTAAAAGAAGCGCAACTTCCGCGAGTAACAGCAATTAAAGATAGCGGCTTTGTGAATGCATCTGAAGATTTCTCTTATTTTGCTCAGGCTGTTCCAAGCTGTTTCTTTTATGTTGGATGTCAGCCTGCTGATGGCGGCAATTACCCTCATCATAGTCCGGAATTTATGTTGAATGAGAAAGCGCTTTTAATTTGCGCTAAAGCAATGGGAACAGTTGTAACAAACTATTTTAACCATTAAAATTAAAAAGTGACTGATTTATGTTATTAGCTAAAATACTTAAGCAATTATTGTCTATTATGTTCTAAAAGTGTTATGGTTGATTTTAAGTAAAATGATTGGAGGGATTCTTGGATGGGAACCGATTATGATCAACTAAAAGCCGCTTTAAAAGAGCCTGCGTTAAATGCAAAGTTATTCTCTTCGCAGTTTGGTTTGGAGGCAAAAAAGCACCGGATTTTGACCAATGGCCGGGCAAGTCGTTATCCATATCCTGAAAATCTGCGTTCGCGGCAATATAATATCTATTTAAACTCAGGATTTACGGATGATATGATGGATTTTGAAACATCACCGGTGGTTGGGGCTACCAATGCTGTCCGTCAGTTAAAAATGTTGGAACAAATTGTTATTTCACAATTACATAGCGATGAACGATTATGGCCATTAAGTATGGCACCTGGACCAACCTATCAGCATGATTTAGAGTACTTGAAGACCGCCTTTACTAAGACATGGGACCAAGATACGCATGATTATTTAGGAAAAAATATGGTATTGTTCAAGAAATACTGGGTGATGTTCATGTTAATTTTAGCCTTGATAGCGGCTTGATTGATGAGCTTTACCAGCGCTTTTATGTGAACCGTTATCCTAGTCGAATTGAGTTTCAAAACCATTTGTACTTTAAGCTTGCGCAGAAGTTTTGCCTTTACCAATGGCTATTTACATATTTATATGGCGCTAGTCCTGTTTCCAAGGATATGCCGCATAGTATTCCTGACGACCTTCAATTGCCAGTTCGGAGTTTAAGGTGTAGTGATTACGGAGATGATAACTTTACTAACGAGCAGGTTACATATGCATCATTTGACCAACATTTTACAGAGTTACGCCGATTTATGAATGATGGTACTTACTATAGTATGAAAGAGTTCTTTGGCCCGGTGCGCTTGCGTCGCCATAATCATGATACGCGAGATGTTACTGGTGCTTTGCAAGCGGGGATCGATTACCTTGAATTTCGTAATTTTGATCTCGATCCCTTATCACGGACAGGTATTAGTGATGATACGATTAATTTTCTTGAGTTGATGCTTTTAAACAGTATTCTTTCTCCGCTCCCAGATAATTTAACTGAGAGATTGACTGAAGCAAAAAAACGTAACAATGAAGTTGCATTGCAAAAGCCAAAAGACCAGTTGCCGTGGATGCATGACGCGGCGATGGAATTAATTGCTGAATTGCAAAACTTTATTGTCGAATTTAATGCGCCACGGGAGTATCAACTAGCATTAAAGTTTGTTCAGCGACGAGTAGACGATCCATCATTAACGCTTAGCGGTCAATTAGCTGACCAATTAGAAGATGGTGACTTGTTATCATTTGGATTAAAGATTGCTAATGACCGTTATACTAAGAACATTAATTTTCAGCACCCGCTTCAGGCAATTAGCGATGTTTATTCAGACGATATTCAACGACTAGTTAGAGCAGCAATTGAATTAGGAATTCAAGTTGAACTACAACCAATGCAAGTAATATTACATGTCGGCGACCATAAGGAAAGTTACGAGGCGCAAGCACGGTTTGACTTCTCAAAGGGAGCGCGAGACCTTGTCCTTGCTGATTTCCCTGAAGCAAAACAATTTCAAGAAGAAAACTAAAAAAGGGTCCAGACTGTTGAAACATCAATGTTCTGGACCTCTTCAGCTAAATAATAATTTATTTCCCGGGAAATAGAAAGAAGCGCAAACATGAGAAAGATTGGAGTTATTGGCTTAGGTCATGTTGGCCGAATGTTAGCAAACCAATTAGTAATGAACGATAAAGTCGATGAATTAGTGCTTATAGATAAAGATGATCAGTTAGCAGTTGCTGTTCAAGCTGATTTGAATGATGCGCAAGTAGTATTGGCAACGCACACTAAAATCATTATTCAAGATTATGCAGCGTTAGCAGATGCAGATATTTTAGTGACGGCTTTTGGTAAGAGCGAGCTATTAAAGCAACAGCCGATGGCAGAACTAGAAACTAGTTACTATCAAGCACAACAAGTTGGCCAACAAATTTTTAAGAGTGACTTTAGCGGTATTCTAATTAACCTTACTAATCCTAATGAGGCAATTACAGCCGTTCTTCAGCAAACGGTGGGATTGCCACAAAAACAAGTTATTGGAATCGGGACAGTTATTGAAACGGCACGACTTCATCGAGCAATTGCAGAAGGGGCGCGGGTTGCTACGGCCAATGTTACTGGTTTTGTTTATGGGCAGCATGATGGCCACCAAGTATTTGCTTGGTCGACAGTTCATGTAAATGGTCAGCCATTAACAGCGGCAATTAATGGTCATCACTTAGACCAAAGCCAACTAAAAGTAAAAGCTAACCTCAGTAATTGGTATACGATTAATGGCCTTGGTTATAATGTGAGCGCAGTGACCGCGTGGACCTTACGGATCATGACAGCGATTTTTGCAGATGAACAGTTAGCATTACCAGTTGCTATTTATCAGCCACAGTATTTAACTTATATCGGCTTTCCAGCACTAATTGGTCGTCAAGGAGTAGGCAATCTACTTCTATTAAACCTTTATCCGTTAGAACAAGAGGAGATCAAGAGTGCTGCAGAAACAATTAAACATCAAATAGAATCGTTAAAGAATATTAAAGGGGAGTAATAAATGATTAAAAGAATTGCAGTTTATTGTGGTGCCCGTGATGGAAATGATCCAGCGTTTGATCAGGAAGCTCAACGTTTTGGTGAGTGGCTGGTAGCACACGATATTGAATTAGTCTATGGGGCAGGAGCTTTTGGCTTAATGGGGACGCTAGCTCGGACAGTCCTTAAAAATGGCGGAATGGTTCATGGGGTGATTACTACTGAATTAGCCCAGCGTGGGGCCATTTACAAAGAATTACCAGATGTAAAAATAGTTCCCAATATGGATATTCGCAAACAAACAATGATGCGCCTTGCTGATGGCTTATTAGCTTTTCCCGGTGGATTTGGAACATTAGAAGAAATTAGTGAAGCGGCTTCTTGGACAACCGTTGGTGATAATAAGAAACCGGTTGCTTTTTATAATTTTGCAGGCTTTTATGATCCGCTTAATGAGTTATTTAAACGGATGAATAAGGCGGGGTTTGTAGAGGATCCTTATTTAAACAGCGTCTGTTTTAGTGACCAATTTGACCAAATCCTCACTTTTATGCAAAATTATCATGCCCCGGCTCACCGGCGTTACGGAAAATAATTTAAAAATAAAAAACGCTGAACTACAGCGCCAACATTATTTTAATGGTTGAATGGTGTAAATTTGGTCATCAGCTTCATCAGTTAATGAAACCGGACGTTGTTCATTTGCCCGGATCGTAATATGGTAGCCAAACCGATCAAGAAAAACTAACTTATCAGGCTTGATTTGTTGAACCGTTGCCGGGATGATTTGGTTATCGATACCGAGTTTTAATTCAGGAGATATGGTTATTTTATGGGAGCGATCTCGTTCCTTATCGTAATATTGCCAAGTGCCAGCATAAAAGATTGGTAGTGCGATCGTGTTGTTGCTTTTTTTGGCGCGACTGAACCCTAAAGTGCTAGTGAGTCCAGCCATTAGTCCCGCGCCGAAAAGTAACATTCCCTTTTTTCTCATATTTTATCAGTCTCCTCAATTAAGTGATAAGTCATTTCATAACATAACCAATTATACACACATTTCTATTATCAGAAGATTTCATTTCTGTTAAAAACACGCAATAATTGTTAAAATTAGATGTAACTAAAGAAATATTTGAAAAGGAAGAGTTGTTTTATGCTAAAACTTGGAGTTATTGGAACACATATTATTACTGATCAAATGTTAGATGCGGCGAAGACAACTGGCAAATATAAATTGACAGCCGTGTATTCTCGGACATTGGCTCGGGCTGAAGAATTTGGTAAGCCTTATGGGGCAACTGAATTTTACGATGATCTTGACCATTTCTTTGAAGACGGCGATTTTGATGTTGTCTATGTTGCTTCGCCAAATAGCTTGCACTACCAACAGGTACGGCAGGCAATTGAAAATGATAAATTTATCATTGTTGAAAAGCCGGCATTTGTGAATCCAACTGAATATAGTGCGATTGAATCATTACTTGCCGCGCACCCTAAGGCTCGGCTAGTTGAAGCTGCTCGTCATATCCATACTAAGATCTATCAAGCTGCAATGGCAAAGGTTGATGAGATGAAGAAAAACCATGTACAAGGGGCAACCTTGACAGTCATGAAGTATTCATCACGTTATGATAAGGTCTTAGCTGGTGAAGAACCCTATCCCAACATCTTTACCCTTAAGTACGCTGGTGGTGCATTAATGGACTTGGGTGTTTATGCTGTTTATGGAGCTATTACAATTTATGGTGAACCAGAATCAGTTGTTTACTTCCCAACGCTAGCTAAAACTGGGGTGGATGCAAAGGGGGTTGCAATTCTTAATTATGATAAGTTTACAGTAACCTTAAACTTTGGTAAGACTGCTAATTCGCACTTATACTCTGAAGTATATGGATTAAAAGATACTTTAGTATTTGATAGTATTTTTGACACTACCAAGGTCACTTATTATGATGCTGACCAGCAAGCTCACCCGATTGAAGCACCGGTTGAAAAGAATTCCATGACTGATGAAATGAATGATTTTGCGGATCTCTTTAATAATCCTGATGATGAAGAAGAGATGAAAAAGTACAAGCATTGGTTAGAATTATCAAAGACCGTTAACTCTGTCATGTACTCATTACGACAATCCGCACAGTTGGTTTTCCCAGCAGATAACGATCAAGAATAGGATGATTTAATTTGATCGAACAATTTCAAAAACATTTTGATGAAAAATATAAGCAGCCGACCGCAATTCAGACGGCAGTAGCACCAGCTCTTCAAGGCGACCAATCCGTCCTTGGGATTGCGCCTACTGGTTCAGGAAAAACTTTAGCGTTTACGTTACCGTTATTGCCTAAGATTATGCCTGGCGCAGGAATTCAACTATTAGTTTTGGCTCCTTCACAGGAGTTAGCGATTCAAACAACAAGGGTTATTCGTGAATGGGCTACTCTCATTGGGGTTAGTGTTCAATCACTAACTGGTGGCGCAAATTTACGCCGGCAAGTAGTTAAGCTTCATCAACACCCTGATGTTGTTGTTGGTACGCCGGGACGGGTACTCCATATGCTTGATAACCACCACCTAAAGCTTGGTCACCTAATGACAATGGTGGTGGATGAAGCTGATGATATGCTTCAAGATGATACCTTAGCAGTAGTTGAAGATATTGAACGAGCTACTCCCTTATCAACCCAGTTAGCTTTTTTCTCTGCTACTAAATCGCCAGTTCTTGACCAGCTAAACGTGATGTTTGGCCGTGATATTGAGATCATTGATGTTCGGGATCAAGATACTTCACGGGGACCGGTTGAGCATGGCTATTTAAGCGCACGGACAAATGCGCAAAAAACAGCAACTTTGCGTCGGTTAACAAGTATTAAAGATTTTCGGGCCTTAGTCTTCTTTAATAGTACCCGGACACTTAATTATGCTGCTAGCCGTCTTCGACATGAGCATGTTCCAATAGCAACGCTTGGTGGGCGGCAAAAGCAAACCCAGCGTGAAAAGGCTATGCGGATGTTTCGCAAACGGCAAATTAAATTATTACTAACGACAGATTTAGCTGCCCGTGGAATTGACATTCCTAAGTTGCCAGCAGTAATTAACTTTGACTTACCGACAAGTCTAAACACTTATATTCACCGTGTTGGCCGGACTGGTCGACAAGGTGAGCCTGGGCTAGCGATTAGTTTAGGTGATGATCATGATATTCGTGACTTGAAGAAGCTGCTGCGGGAGACTGATTATGAGCTGACAAAGTTATATGTTGGCGATAACCAGCTAACGAATAAGAAACCGGAAGCTGGCCAACAAGTTATCTCAATTAATAAGCAAGCTAGTCGTCACCTGCAAAAGCAGCAGCTAACTGGCGAGCCGCGATTGCAAAGGAAGATTGACAAAACGCTTAATGGCTTTTCAAAACCTAAGAAACGGCGAAAGAAAAAGAACCGTAAAAATAAGGGAATTCGCTTAAAGCACCGTCGCCAAAACGGCGAAAATTAAAAAAAAGAATATTATCGTCTTTACGTAACGGCTAGTAAATGCGATAATATTCTTTAGTTTGGTCCTATAGTATAATTGGATAGTACATCCGCCTCCTAAGCGGTCGATTCCGGTTCAAATCCGGATGGGACCATTAATAATCCAGCTGACGTGATTGCTCTAGTTTAGTGATTGCGTCTTTTTTTATTGCAGATGAATAAAAAGTTTTTTAAACTGGTACCATGAGATGCTGAAAGGGGAGTGGAAGATGCAGCCACCATATAAGGTAATGTTTTTATTTGGCACACGGGCGGAAATCTTAAAACTAGCGCCGATTATTCGCCTAATGCACCGTGATGTTGATAAATGGCAAGCTGTTCTTGTTGCTACGGCGCAGGGTGATTCACAGTTATTAAATGATACTTTAGAATACTTAAAATTTCATGTTGACTTTAGTGTCGACGCATCGAATATTGCGAATTCTAATGAGGTCGAGCAGCTTAGTCAACTTTTGCATAACTTAAATAATGTTATAAACGCGGGACAGCCTGATATGGTTTTGGTAGCCGGGGATGCCACTACTAGTCTTGCCGCTAGCTTAATTAGTTTTTATCACCATATTCCATTAGGACATGTTGAGGCTGGCTTGCGAACTTATGAACGCTATTCGCCATTTCCAGATGAGATGCACCGGCGCCTTACCGATGACCTGGCAAACCTTTATTTCGCACCAACGACTGGTGCCCGTGATAACTTGTTACAAGAGCACCATCCAGCAAAACAAATTTATGTTACTGGCAATACGGCAGTTGATAGCGTTGAGTGTAACCTTCAAGAAGATTTTGATCATCCCTTGTTGCGTAAAATTCCTGCAGATCATCGGATTCTACTAATGACGATGCGCCGCAAAGATAATCTGGGGACACCAATGAAGCGGGTATTTCATACAATGCGTGATATTATTGAGACCAATAAAGACGTGGAACTGATTTTTCCGGTTTACCCTCATGCAGAAGAAGTATCTTTAGCCGATGAAGTCCTTGGTGAACATGAGCGGATTCATCTCATTGAACCTCTTAACCACCATGATTTCTTGAACATTGCTGCTCGTAGTGCAATTTTATTAACCGATTCTGGAGGCCTTCAAGAAGAAGCCCCTGCGCTTCATCGACCGGTTCTCCTTTTACGTGATGAGACAGAGCGGCAAGAGGCAGTGAGCCTAGGGAGCGTTAAAATTGTTGGAACTGATCCAACTACGATCCAGCAAGCAGTTTTTGAATTATTGAATGATGAGAAAAAATATCGCCAAATGGAACAGGCGGAGATGCCGTTTGGAGATGGCCATGCCAGCGAAAAGATCCTTAATATTATTGAAAAATATTTATACCAAAAATAGATGATCCCCGTTAACATACAAATAGCTTAATGCGTAAAAAGCTCCTAAATTCGGAATTCCGAACTCAGGAGCTTTTTTGCGTTTTCTTTATTTATCCGCAATATCGCGGTTGTCTTTGAAAATTAACCACTTTGAGAAAACATAGTTAGCAATTACAACGATGACATTATCGATAAACTTAACGATAAATTGTTGGAGCGGATCATTAAAACCAAGTAATGAAACTCCAACGTACATAATGATAATATCTAAGACTAAGGTTAAGCCACGGTAAAAGTAGAATCGTAAAAATTCGATGATGAAGTCAGTAATAGTTGTATAATGTGAGCCAAAGACCCAGACCTTATTAGTAAAATAGGCAACTAAGACTGATAAAAACCATGCAATAATGTTGGCTAACTGATAATTCCAATGTAACCCAGAACTCAAAATCTGGAACACTGCCAAGTTAACCACCGTTGTTACGACGCCCCAAAATAGGTAGGCGATGATTGACTTATATTTTTCCCACAAATCTTTAATCATCAAGCTTGGCCGCCTTTTCTACTAATTGCTTAGCGAAAGCATCGAGTTTTTCAATATCTTCTTCATCTGGAGCTAGGTTAATCTTGACATTTTCAGCGCCCTTTATTGCCCCGGTTTTTGCGAACGCTGCCCCGAATTTATCAACAGCGACGCAGAAGTCATCACCATAAAAGGTATCTCCAGAACCAGCGACCCCATAAACCTTACCCTGCAATTGTTCATCTTGCAGGTCTTCGTAAAAGTCGAGCCCCTCTTCTGGTAATGCGCCTTCATCATAAGTATAAGGACAGATCACACAAATATCAGCGTCTTCAAAGTCGACGGGATCAGCCATTGTCATTTCCACTTCATCGACTTCAACATCTAAATCTTCAAGGGCATCAGTGATGATATCGGCAACGTCTTCGTTATTACCAGTAATCGTTGCGTATACTACAAGTGCTTTTGCCATTTTATAACCTCCATTTAATTTATAACGTTCATATAGTATAGCACGCTTTACGATATCACGGCAGACAAGTGGTATACTATTTATGTTAGATTGTAAAGAAGGAGATCGCGAAAATGATTAGTTTGAAATCACCTCGAGAAATCGAAGCAATGGAAAAAGCAGGTGCGGCTTTAGCTGGGATGCACTTAGGCTTACGCAAAATTATTAAGCCGGGAATCTCAAGCTGGAAAATTGAAGAATTCGCCCGCAAATACTTTAAGGCTGCCGGTGCAAAGGCAGAGCAAATCGGCTTTGAAGGATATAAGTATGCGACATGTGTTAGCGTTAATGATGAGATTTGTCATGGCTTTCCCCGCAAAAAACTAATCCTAAAAAAAGGGGATTTAGTTAAGGTCGATACTGTTGTTAGTGTTGACGGGGCCTTCAGTGATTCTTGCTGGAGCTATGCTGTCGGCGAAGTTACTCCCGAAGTTCAAAAGCTGATGGATGTTACCAAGAAGGCCTTATTTATGGGAATCGACCAATGTATCCCTGGCAACCGGATTGGTGATATTGGTGCTGTTATCCAACACTATACTGAAGATGAAAATGGTTATGGGGATGTCCGTGAATTTGTTGGTCATGGGATTCAACCAACGATGCATGAAGACCCAATGGTGCCTCACTATGGCGAACATGGTCAGGGGATGCGCCTCCGTAATGGGATGACAATCACCGTTGAGCCAATGATTAATACTGGTACTTGGGAAGCTGATACAAGTGATCCAAGTGGTTGGCTAGCTAAGACCGCTGATGGTGGTTGGAGTTGCCAATATGAGCATACTTTGGTAATCACCAATGATGGTCCCAAGATTTTGACTTCTCAAGACCCAGAAGCCGATGCGGACTATATTTATGATGATAACTATGCCAAGTATCTTGACCATTATCGTGAAATTGCGGAGAAAATTGCTAAACAATTTGAATAATCAGTAAAAAATAAATCCTCCAGTTGTTAGGCAAAAGCCAACGCTGGAGGATTTATTTTAATTAATCATATTGGTGCATGTACTTAGAAAGCCGTTTTAAACCTTCACGAAGGGTGGCTTCAGGAGCACAATAACCAAGGCGAGCATGTCCTGGGGTATCAAAGGCTGTCCCTGGTACCAACAAAACCCCTTCATCATGTAACAGGTTTTCACAGAAAGTATGAATATCAACGGGAACATCAAGTTTCGGGAAGGAAGTTGAAACTGCTTGGGGCATTATTACACTTGCCCGGTCTTCATGTTCGATCCATTCTTGATAAATTGCAAGGTTGCCTAATACTAATTTACGATTATGGTCAAGGACTTGCTGACGGTGACGAAGAACATAGGTCGCCAGCTGGTCATTAAAGACTCCGCCACAAATCATCGTATAATCACGGAATTTCCGGAAAAGATCTGCTAATTCAGCGTTAGTAGCTGTCCAACCAATCCGTACGCCAGGGACTGAATATGTCTTAGAGAGCGAATTAGTTGAGATTCCCTTATCATAAAGGTCAATAATTGGTGTAAAGTTTTCTGGATGGTCAAGCGGCAGGTAAACTTCATCAACTAAAATATATGCGCCGACTGACTTAGCAATGTCAACAACCTGTTCAAGAAATTCTTTATCTAAGACTGTTCCGGTTGGATTATTTGCATTGTTTAGGCAGATCATCTTGGTGTTTGGTTTAATTAGCTGCTTCAATTCTGCAATCCGTGGATACCAATTATCTTCCTCGTGAATATGCCAATAGTCAACGTCGGCACCAAGCGATTTTGGAATATCATACAGTTGTTGATAAGATGGGTATTCTGCAATTACGTGGTCGCCCGAGTTGATTAATGCATAGAGGGCAAGAATATTTGCTCCGGTTGCCCCGTTTGTTTGCAAAATATTTTCTGGGTCAACATGTTGATATAATTTAGCTACTTCTTCCTTAAATTCCGGTGATCCTTCAATCCATCCGTAATTCATCTTTTGCTTATCAAGCATCGCATAAAATTCTTGACCATGCTGGCCATCTAAATTTAACAGGTCATGCATGCTTAAAGATGCAATTGTACTTTGCGAAATATCGTAAGTAGCGCTCTTTTCCCATTTGTTAAGCCATGCTTCAACGCCAAAGTGTGCAATTTCAACCATAATAATGTCCTCCTTAATTAATTGAGATAGTGCCGTTAATAACTAATACTAACGATAAGACAGCAAAGACGGCGATAATTCCCATTGCCCATTTTTCCTTAGCCGAAATTTGGTGGTGAAATTCTTTGCATGCTTGAATGTAGAAGAAGAAACCAGGGATAAAGCCAACTGAAACAACCATTACTTCTTTCCATCCAGATAAGATCATTGCCATCAATTCAAAGAGGGTTGCAATCAAACCGATAATGAATTGTCCCCACTCTTGGTGCTGCCAGCTATACATCATCTGGTAAATACCGACCAAGAGGTAACAGATTAAGATTGCGGCTGTACAAAGAGTATAAGCAAAGTTGTAGGCATATGAGGTAAACAGCAAAGAGAAGAGGAAGATTGACTGTAAGACACCAGTGATTACTAATGCCCGGGTTGGGGCTTTTTTATCATTTACCTTTCCCCAAGCAGTTGGTAACGTTTGGTCATCGGCCATCAGCATTAATGATTCAGCCGGAAGCATAGTCCACGAGAGCCATGATACAAGGACGGAGATGATTAAACCGATGCTGATTAAAGCGGCGCCCCATGTACCAACGAGGTGTTGCATAATGGCACCAAGGGCTGGTTGCCCACCGGCAGCTAATTGGGCCCGGCTCATTACCCCGTATGGCAAGATTGATACCACGATATAAATTGTCAATAAACTAATCAGGCCAAAAATTGAAGCCCGTTCAGCATCTGTCCGTGTTTTTGCCCGGCTGGAGAGCACCGATGCGCCTTCAACCCCGACAAAGAGCCACATCATTACCATAATTGAGGCTTTGACTTGGTCATAGATCGAACCCGTTTCTACATTAGCGCCAAGATTATGAGTTACGTTGCCCCAGAAATCAGCAGTAAAAATACGGGCCTTAAAGCCTAAGATTACACAAATTACGAAAACGACTAGCGGCATAATTTTGCAGATTGTCCCAATTGCATTAATGAATGCAGCTGATTCAATCCCGCGGTTAACCAAAAATGTCAAAACCCAAGTTAAAATAATTGCAACAATAATTGAAAAAAGGTTCTGGCCGTTTTGGAACAGCTGGGGGAAGAAAGTACCTAACGCACTCATCATGATAGTAGCAAATGCAATATTCCCAAGCCATGCGGATAACCAGTAGGCCCATCCTGAAATAAATTCACCTAACGGGCCAAATGCCGCGGCGGCGTAACTAAAAATTCCCGAATCAAGGTCAGGCCGTTTTTGTGACAAGTTAGTTAATGACAAGACCAATGTTAAGACTCCGATACCAACAATTATCCATGCAACAATTGCGGGTCCCGGGGCTGCGGCACTAGCCAAGTCACTGGTAATTCCAAAAACTCCTGAGCCGATTGTTGACCCAACGATAAGGAGGGTCAGTTCTGTGGTATTGATTCCCTTTTTCTCGCTCATTTTCTCCACCTCACGATCATAATTTAGAGCAAAAATTCACATAAAATAATCGACGCCTTATTATAGCAATCTGAGCAAACGCTTTCAATGTCACTAGAAATAAACAATAAATTCACTATAAAACAGGCAATAAAATATACTTCACAAATGACTAAATATACATAATACTGTTAATATACCTCGTTTATGTAATAAATATGCATCAAAACAAATAAAATGTAAAGAAGATTTATCAAAAGCCTTTTCTTTTTTTAAAAGAAGATTATACTAATAATTATAAATAATTTCTTATTTTTATTTAAGAATCTAAAGAATTTTGGAGGCTTTATTGTGGACGAACAAAGTGGTAATAAAAAAATGATTACTACCTTTGGATTAGTGACGATGATCATTACTGCTATTTTTGGATTTGGTAATGTATCAAACGCCTACTTGCAAATGGGTTACGGTAGTATCATTTGGTATGCATTAGCAGGGATTTGTTTCTTCTTCCCGTGTGGTTTGATGATGGCAGAGTATGGCTCTACCTTTAAGGATGCGAAGGGGGGAATTTATTCCTGGCTTGCCGGCTCTGTTGGTGAACGGATTGCCTTTGTCGGGACCTTTGTTTGGCTGGCATCTTGGATCGTCTGGATGGTTTCAACGGCTTCACGGATCTGGATTACTTTTTCAGCCTTGATTTTTGGTAAGGATACGACCCAGCAATGGCATGCATTTGGCTTAACCTCGACCCAGTTGATTGGGGTTCTGGGGATCTTGCTTATTCTTGGTGCTACTTGGTGTAGTTCACGAGGAATGACGGCGATTGCTAAAGTTGGTTCGCTTGGCGGTATTTTTACGATTGTTGTTAATATTATCTTCGTTATCGTCAGTATCATTGTTTTAGTTGCCGATAAGGGAATCTTAAAGCAGCCGATTCACGGCGCTTCGACATTTATAACTTCACCCAATCCGCAATTCCAGACACCGATTGCTATTATTTCATTTGTTGTTTATGCTATTTTTGCTTATGGTGGAATGGAATCATTGGGGTCAGTTACCGATAGTATGCGCAATCCTGAGCGGACGTTCCCTCGTGGCTTGATTATCGCTAGTATCTTTACAATTGGGACATATGTATTGATGATCTTTATGCTAGGTTGGTCGGTTAACTACCAGCAAACTTTAACAAAGAGCAGCGTTAACCTTGGTAATGTTACCTATGTTGTTTTCAACCAATTAGGGGTTACGATGGGTCAGTCTCTTGGCTGGTCGCATAGCGCGGCGTTGACATTTGGGATTATTATGACACGGGTTGTTGCCTTTGCTCAGACGCTAGGATTTTTAGGGGCATTGTTCATCTTGCTTTACTCCCCGATTAAGGCCTTTATCCTTGGATCTAATCCGGACTTATGGCCTAAGAAATTGACGAAGCTTAATAAAGCCGGGATGCCTGCTAATGCAATGTGGCTGCAAGCAACGATTGTATGTGTAATTGTCTTCCTAGTTGCCTTTGGGGGCAATGCTGCCCAACAGTTCTACTTGATTTTGACTGATATGGCTAACGTTTCAACCTGTTTCCCATATATTTTCTTAATTGGAGCATTCCCATTCTTTAAGGCTAAAAAAGACCTGAACCGGCCATTTGTTGTCTTTAAGAATCGTTTCTGGACGGATGTCTTGGTATGCTTTGTTGAATTAATTTTGATTGTCGGAATTGTCTTTACCTTTGTTCAACCATTAATGGACAAGGATTATCAGACTGCCTTCTGGACTCTTGCTGGTCCAATCTTCTTTGCCGTTGTTGCGTTGGTCTTTTACCAGATTTCCGCAAAACGTCACCATGTTGAAGGCTAATTAACAACAAGCCTCATCACATTAAGTTGGTGGTGAGGCTTTTTTATTCATTCTGTAATATTTGTCGGGTGTTCAATTTGTTATAATTGTCTTTATAAATTAATTTCGGAGGCTATTATGGATAAGGAACCGGGCAAAAGTAAAATTTTTATTTCATTACTAATTCGACATATTTCGATGGCCCAGATTTCAAATTCTGCTGCAGTGCTAGCCTATTATACCCTGCTGTCAATTTTTCCGGCAGTGATGGTAGTAGGAAACTTACTGCCAATGATGGGGATTGATGCAAAGACGATTCTGGCATACCTATCAACGGCGATTCCTGAATCAGTTTATGACTTTATTCAGCCGCTAATTTACGATTTCCTGCGACGGGGAAGTGGCGGGATTTTGACGACTGGGGCGTTGATTGCGTTATGGTCGACGAGTCAAGGAATTGCTGCTTTTCAGCGGAGTGTTAACCATGCATATGGTATTGCAGAAAACCAAAATCCTATAATGAACCGGATTATTTCTTTTATCTGGATGATTGTCCTCCTGTTAATGATTTTTACGATTATTATTTTGTATGGCTTTGGTGAACAAGTTCTTAAAAGTATCCAGCCGATTTTTAATTTTCGGCGAGATTACATTTCCTTATTTAGCTCGTTAAGGTGGCCTGTAACATTTGGGGTCCTCTTTATTGCAATCACCTTGCTGTATTACTTTGTTCCCAATGCAAAAGTGCGTTTGCGCTATGCCTTAGTGGGTTCATTTTTAGCTTCCTTGCTGTGGATGGGCTTATCGCGGCTCTTTTCTTTGTATACTTTAATCTTTAGTCATGGGGTTATTTCTTATAAGACGATTGGGGCATTTATTGCCATGATGGTGTGGCTTGATTTTTCCGGCTATATTATCATGCTAGGGGCGGCGCTGAATGCAGCCTTGCAAGAATGCCATGAGGGGGAGCTCCATGCTAAAAAGCACTTTTGGCAATTATTAGAACGAAAAAAAGGCCGGTGAAAAAACTTTAGTTTTTTCCCGGCCTCGCCTGGTTGAAAGCTTTAGAACTTACTACTATTTACTTGTGTTCATCATTAAAGATAATGGTTGAGACTGTGTCAACGTACTTTGCTGCTAGCGGTACTCGATAAATATCTTCGTCTTCTTTCACAAAGATATGAGTTTGCGCGATCTCTTCCATCGCTTTACGGACGGTTTTAGCATCAAGTTCACCACTAGCATAGGATAGCTTTAATGTGTGCTTTTTGCCGAGGCTGCCTTTAAAAGTTAAATTTAATGTACGCATCTAATTTTCCTCCTAGTTATTACTTGTTCATTGAGACTTGATTAGTGACGATAATATCAGCATCAAGGCATTTTTCTGCTGTTAGCATTTCGATTGCGGCACTAAAGCGTGCTACCTGATCGTTAGTAACACTTTCACTGACGTTGTTAAAGGGATGTTTGACGCCCTTAGGATGGTCACTATTCGTGAGGGTAAGTTGAATTTTAGCTGACTTGAAATTACGAACCATTTGCATGATAAAAACTTCCTTTTGATTAATTTAATTTGTTAAGTAGCGGCCACTGCTTACACCTATATAAACGGTTGAGAACACAAAATGTTAAGGAGAAATTTGAAAAATGGCAAAAATTTCTAAAATTGAGGCGCAAAAACGGAAGGGTCGATATAATATATACCTTGATGGTAAGTATGCTTTTCCGGTTGCAGAAAGCGTACTAATTCAGTTTAACTTAATGAAAGGAACTGAACTGAATAAGGAGCAGGTTAGCGCAATCGTGACGGCTGACCAGCAAGCCAAGGCCTATTTTCGGATGTTAGATTACCTGTCATACCAAATGCGGACAGAGAGTGATATTAGAAAAAAGCTTCAGGATACTGATACGCCAGCGGAATTTGTTGAACCAATCTTAAAAAAATTACGGGCTCAACACTTGGTCGATGATCACGCCTATGCTGCTGCTTATGTCCGAACGGTAATGAATACCGAATTAAAGGGTCCAGTCGTTATCCGCCAACACCTTCGCCAAAAACAGGTCGGTGAGAATGATATTGATGATGCACTAGCCCAATTTACGCTGACTGACCAAGCGGAGAACGCTAAAAAATTAGCAGAAAAGCTTTTTCGGCGTTACCGAAAACAACCAGAACGACGACGCGAGCAAAAGGTCCGTCAAGGCCTAATAACGAAGGGCTTTGCTAGCAGTATCTATGACATGATCAAAGATGAAGTAGTTCCCCAACCAGATGGCGAGCAAGAAAATGAATTATTGGTAAAAGAGGCTGAAAAACAGTGGCATCGCGCCAGCCGTTATCAAGGCTATGAGCGGGAACGGCATTTTAAACAGGCAATGTACCGCAAGGGCTTTGACCTTGATGATGTGCAGGTCTGGCTTGATCAGCAGGAATTACAATAACAGCTTTCCAAGATGGGGAATAACTGGTATTATTTTAATGATTATATTAGTTTATTTAGAAAAAGAGACAGTGAATTATGGAAAATAAAAAAATACATATAAATGAGGAAAGACTTAATCATCAATACTTTTATCGAACTACAAAAAGAGTATTTGATATTATTGCATCTATTATAGCGTTAATAATATTGAGTCCTATATTTTTGGTTATTGCTATCTGTATTAAAATTGATGATCCTCGAGGACCGGTATTTTACTCTCAAGTTCGAGTAGGAAAAGATGGTCGGCAATTCAAAATGTATAAATTTCGTTCTATGGTTGTGAATGCTGATGAATTATTAGCTAAATTAAAGAGTGCTAATGAAGTTAATGGAGCAATGTTTAAAATAAAAAATGATCCTCGTATTACTAAAGTTGGGAAAGTCCTAAGAAAGTATAGTTTGGATGAATTGCCTCAATTAGTAAACATTGTAGAAGGTTCAATGAGTATTGTTGGACCTCGTCCGCCTCTAGTTAGCGAAGTGAAAGAGTATTCAAACTATGATAAGCAAAGGCTCATGGTAAAACCGGGAGCTACAGGTATGTGGCAAGTTGGTGGAAGAAATGATGTTGATTTTGATGAAATGGTAAGATTGGATTTGAGTTACATTCAAAAACGGTCAATTTTATTAGATTTAAAAATTATGTTTGAAACTGTTAAGATAATGATTAAGCCTAATGGGGCTTATTAAAAGGAGTAAACTTGTGGATATTAAAATATTAGTAGCAACACATAAAAATTATCAAATGCCAGAAGATAAGGTATACTTACCTGTTTTTGTTGGTAAGGAATTACATCCCAATGTTAATAATAGTTTTCAGGGTGATAATACAGGAAATAATATATCCAACATGAACCCTTATTATAATGAATTAACAGCTATTTACTGGGGATGGAAGAATTTAAACTTAGATGCGATGGGACTTGTTCATTATCGACGATACTTAAGTTTAAACCATCAAAAGTCTTTGAGTAAGGTTCTTTCCTATCAAGATGTAGAAAAGCTATTACAAAATAATGATATTATTTTGCCAGAAAAACGGCGGTACTATATTGAGACAATTGAATCCCATTACCGACATTCACATGAAAATGAACCTCTGGATATTATGAAAAATGTCATAAAAGAAAAATATCCAGAATATGAGGATGCATATAATAAAGTTATGAAACGGACATGGGCTCATATGTTTAATATGTTTATAATGAAGCGAGAACCGTTAGATGAGTATTGCAATTGGATGTTTGATGTATTAAAAAGTGTTGAGAAACAAGTTGATATTAGTAATTATTCAACTTATGAACAAAGAGTCTATGGCTTTTTAAGTGAACCTTTGCTAGATGTTTGGCTAGAAAAACATCCTGAATATAAAACAATTGAGGTTGATTATGTCTTTATGGAACATACAAATTGGCTTATAAAGGGTGGTAATTTCTTAAAGAGAAAGATTGTTGGACACTATTAAAGGAGAAACAGGGATGCCAAAATTATCAATAGTTGTTCCTTGCTATAATGAGCAGGAAGCGATCCCTCTCTTTTATCCTGCAGTGGAAAAAGTGGTTAAACAGATGCCAGTTGAAGTTGAATATTGGTTTGTTAATGATGGATCAAGTGATGGAACTTTGGCAGAACTACGTAAGCTTCACGCACAAGATCCACAACATGTTCATTATGTTTCTTTCTCACGGAATTTTGGGAAAGAAGCAGGTCTTTATGCAGGATTACAAGCAGCAACCGGCGACTACGTGGTGGTAATGGATGCTGACTTACAAGATCCGCCTGAATATCTGCCAGAAATGTATAAGGATATTTCGACTGGCGAATATGATTGTGTGGGGATGCGGCGGACTGATCGGAAGGGTGAAGCAAAGTTTAAATCTTTCCTGAGTGACCAGTTCTACAATGTTATTAACCGTATTTCAGATACAAAGATTGTGTCGGGGACCCGTGATTACCGGATGATGACCCGCCAAATGGTTGATGCCGTATTATCCTTAACTGAGTACAATCGATTTTCTAAAGGAATTTTCAATTGGGTTGGTTTTAAGACGAAGTATCTTCCTTATAAGAATGTTGAACGGGTTGCTGGCACAACCGATTGGTCCACCTGGAAGCTGTTTAAGTATGCGATTGACGGGATTACGGACTTTTCCGAAGCACCGTTGGCAATCGCTACCTGGGTAGGTAGTTTTACGGCTTTCATCTCTATTATTGGGATGATGATTGTTATAATAAGAAAGATTGTTGAGCCAACAAGTAGTGCCTTTGGCTGGGCCTCAATGATTTGTATTATTTTGTTCCTTGGCGGCATTCAACTACTGTGCCTTGGAATCGTTGGTCGTTATATTGGCCGCATTTATATGCAAACCAAGAAACGACCAATCTATATTATTAAAGAGAAGAAGTAGGTTGAGAAATAAATAAAGGAGTAAAAATTAAGCAACAATCAAAAGGTTGGTTCTTCTGGAAAAGGTTCTTCAATATTGTTTATTATCTTTAGTGGCATTTTAATTTAGCCAAGTGTTTTTATGATGAATCAGTTTGGTGATAGTAAGGAATTATTATTTTATAATTAGGTGTGGATTGACTAGCATGTCAGGTCTTTTAAGGATTACAGTTTTTGTTGTGATAGTGAGAGTAGATAAAACCTTAGAATGATACCTTCTAAGGTTTTATGTAATACGATATGTATTATGATTTCTAAAGCACTGAATAATAAGTTTTGTATCAGTAAAAATGGAGTGATTTTGAAAGCAAAACGTTTGAAGTGATATTCCTAATTCAGAACGTTGTAATGTTAGAGTATGTTGATAAGTTTTATCTTCTTTGATGATGCAACGATAATATTTGGCATATTACTTAGTATTTTATGTATGAAGATGTGTACTCAGAAAAAATAATTAAGTAAGGGGATAGCTAATGAAAAAATATGATTATTTAGTAGTAGGCGCAGGCCTTTTCGGAGCAACCTTTGCCTACGAAGCTGCTAAACGTGGCAAAAACGTCAAAGTAATTGAAAAGCGTAACCACATTGCTGGTAACATCTACACTAAAGAAGTGGACGGTATTCAGGTTCATCAATACGGTGCTCATATTTTCCATACTTCTAATAAGGAAATTTGGGATTATGTGAACCAATTTGCAGAGTTTAACCGCTATACTAATAGTCCGGTGGCTAATTATAAAGGACATATGTATAACCTCCCCTTTAATATGAACACCTTTAGTGAGATGTGGGGTGTCCGGACACCTGAAGAAGCAATAGCAAAGATCAACGAACAACGACAAGAGATGGCTGGTAAAGAACCAAAGAATCTTGAAGAACAAGCCATTTCTTTGATCGGTCGTGATATCTATGAAAAACTCATCAAAGGCTATACTGAAAAACAATGGGGACAAAAAGCAACTGAATTACCAGCCTTTATTATTCGTCGTCTCCCAGTTCGGTTAGTTTATGACAACAATTACTTCAATGATACTTATCAAGGTATTCCGATTGGTGGCTATACCCAAATCGTTGAAAAGATGCTTGACAGCGATTTGATTGACGTTGAAACGGGGGTCGACTTCTTTGATAGGAAGGATAAGTACCTCAAAGATTATCCTAAGATCGTCTTTACGGGGATGATTGATCAGTTCTTTGATTATCAATTAGGTGAACTGCAATATCGGAGTCTCCGCTTTGAAACAGAAGAAAAGAATATTGGTAATTATCAAGGTAATGCGGTAATTAACTACACAGACGCTGAAACGCCATATACTCGGATTATTGAGCATAAGCATTTTGAATTTGGCAAGGGTGATAAGGATAAGACCATCATCACACGGGAATATCCGGCTGATTGGCAACGCGGGGATGAACCATATTACCCAATTAACAATCAACGGAACAATGACCTTTACAAACAATATGCTAAGTTAGCTAGTGAAAAGGCAAAGAACGTTATTTTTGGCGGCCGATTAGGACAATATCGTTACTATAATATGGATCAAGTATTACATGCGGCGTTGACGGCTGTAAATGAAGAATTTAAGTAATTTAAAAGGGATGACTTATGATAGATAGTTCATCCCTTTTAATATTGTACAAAGTTAGTTTGAGGTATCTTTTGTTTAATGTATAACAGTGGTAAAATTAACATTTAGTTTGAAAAAGTTAAATGAGGTTATTATATGAAGGTCATCAAAAACTATTTATATAATGCAGGATATCAAATACTATTAATGTTGGCCCCTGTTCTTACAACTCCATATGTTGCTCGTGTTTTGGGTGCAAATAATAATGGAATAAACACCTATACAAATGGATGGGTAACATTTTTTTACTTAGCAGGACAACTTGGAATATCTCTTTATGGTAATCGCGAGATAGCATACCAACGAAAAGATAAATATAAGAGATCAAAAGCATTTTGGGGAATTATCACTCTTCAAATATTTACTAGTTCAATTGCTTTAGTTGCTTATTTGCTAGCTGTATTTTTATTTAGTAGCGCATTTAAGGTTTATTTTTTACTCCAAGCCTTATGGATTGTAGCATATGGAATTGATATTTCATGGTATTTTATGGGAATGGAAGATTTTAAAAAAACTGTTTCTAGAAATACAATAGTAAAACTAATAACGATTGCACTCATATTCATTTTGGTTCGTAATCAAAATGACTTAGCTAAATATATTTTTTTACTGGGATTTGCACAATTAGCGGGTAGTTTAACTTTGTGGCCATACTTGAGGAAGAACATTCAATGGGTAAAAATTCGAGAATGGCATCCATTAAAGCATTTTTATCCAGCGTTATTACTATTTATTCCAACAATCACTACACAAATTTATCTTGTGGTTAACCGAATCATGCTAGGAAGAATGGCTCCTCAAGCGGCTGTATCACAATTTAATTTTGGGGATAATATCGTTAAACTTGTTTTAGCGATTGTAACTGCAACCGGAACAGTTATGCTTCCTCATATTGCAAATAAGTTTGCTTCGGGAGATATAAAAGGAGTTCGGGAAAGCTTATATAAATCATTTGATTTTGTTACGGCGATTGCGGTTCCGATGATGTTTGGATTGATGGCTATTGCTTATAAATTTGCACCATGGTTTTTGGGGAGTGAATACGGACCAACAGGAGGAGTAATTTTTTGGGAGGCACCTGCTATTTTGATGATTGCGTGGAGTAACGTAACTGGGACTCAATATCTTATGCCTATCCATCGAGAGCATCAATATACTATTTCTGTTACAGTTGGAGCAGTGGTAAATGTTATTGCTAACTTATTTTTGATTTCATTATATGGTGCAAATGGAGCTGCCGTAGCAACCGTAATCTCTGAAATGTCGGTTACAGCAGTTCAATTATATTTTGTTAAAGGAACTATTAGACGTCGTGCGTTGTTTGCTCCTATTTGGCGTTATTTGCTAAGCGGTTTGTTCATGTATCTTGTCGTTTCAAGAATAGATGGGATTATGAATATGACAATAATTAATTTAACCCTTCAAGTAATTTTAGGAGTAGCTATATACGTTATTGGTTTGTTCCTATTAAGAGCACCAATTATAAAGCAGGCAAAAGGTTTATTAAAAAAATAAAGAGAGTATTAATTATTATGAATTTGACATTTGTAACAAATAAGATAAGTGGTCGTGGAGGAACAGAGACTGTTTTAGTTAAAGTATTGAATAATTTAGCAGAAAATGGGGATAGTGTCAGATTAGTTTTGTCAAATTTAACCCCTAATAAGGAATGGTTACACAATTTAAATCCATCAATAAAAATTATTTACCCGAGAAATAGTTCTAGATTTAATCGCTTACTATATTTTTCGCGTATCTTTTTAACAAGTCCCCAAAATACAAATTACGTAATCCTAAGTCCAAATATTATTAAACTCTTTGCTAAGTTAAGAAAATTAACTCATAAAAAATGTAAGTTAATTTCTTGGTTTCATTTTTCTATTGCAAATCAACATGATTATGATCCTAAGAATATTAAATTTGCAGATTATCATTTGGCTATTAGTTCACAAATAAAAGAACAGATCGTGGATTTAGGGATAGAAGAACAAAATGTTTTCTTAATCTACAATCCTGCTGAACATCATAAATTGTTAAACTTAAAAGTTAATGATGAAAAAAAACACTTGTTATATGTTGGAAGAATTCAAAAGGACGGGCAGAAGAATCTTCAAGAATTACTTCATTCCTTGAGTTTGGTCGATCCATCTATCATCTTAGATATTTATGGTGGAGGAAAAGATGCAGAGGAATGTAAAAGTCTTTGTAACGAACTAGGAATCAGTAATCGTGTAGAGTGGCATGGATGGGCCGAAAATGTGTGGGATTCATTAGATAATCAGCCATTTTCATTAATTTTGACTTCAAAATTTGAGGGATTACCAATGGTATTTTTGGAGGCAATGTCTAGAGGAATTCCATGTATTTCAGCTGATTTTGATGGGTATGATGACGTTATTAAAGAGTACTTGAATGGTACAGTTTATCACTTAGGAAATGTAAAAGAATGTGCAGAGAAGATTAATAAAATGGCTCAAACAAAATTTGACCCGTTAAAAGTTCAAAAGAGTATTTCAAAATATTATGAAGAACAATATTTTAATAATTTACGCAATGTATTGAAAAAAGTTATAAATTATTAAGGGATGAAGAAATGAAAAGAGCAATCTTAACAGTAAAAGAAACAAAACGTGATAATAATGCCGGACCTAAAGCAAAACTGGACATTGAAAAATTCTTAGTTAACGATGAATTTGTAAAATGGAATTTTATTATTAATCAAAATTCTATTTTGCAAAAGATTAGAGTTGCATATTTAGATGTACCGTCCTTTTTTAAGCAGGAAAAGAATCAAAAAATAGATGAAATATTTTTACAATATCCAACATATTCAAAAATAGTAACAAAACAGTTAATAAAGAGATTAAGAAAACTTCATTCTAAAATTTTCTTAATAGTTCATGATGTTGAATCCTTAAGATTACATTATGGGGAAGAAAATTATATTCGTGAAGAATTGGATATGTTTAATTTAGTAGATGGCTTAATTGTTCATAATGAAAAAATGGCAAAATGGCTTAAAGAGAATGGTGTCAATATACCAATGGAAAGTTTGGAAGTTTTTGATTATGATAATCCAAATCGTTTGGTAAATAATGACGAGTATAAATGTTCAATCTGTTTTGCTGGTAATTTAAATAAAGCCGGCTTTCTTCAAAATTTATCTCTAAAAAAAGCATCCTTGAATATATTTGGACCAAATCCAGCAGATAGATATGGAAATAATATTTCGTACCAAGGACAGTATTCACCTGAAGAACTTCCTAATCATCTGAATGATAATTTTGGCTTAGTTTGGGATGGTACAACTCCAACTACGTGTGATGGACTTTTTGGTAATTATATGAAATATAATAACCCTCATAAAGCATCATTGTATTTAAGCTCAGGAATTCCTGTAATTATTTGGCGGAAAGCTGCTTTATCAAAATTTATTGAAGAAAATGATTTAGGAATAGCAGTAGACAGTTTAACTGAATTAGATGAAATTCTGTCAAAAATGAGCTTATCTAAATATGAAAATCTATTAAAAAATGTACGAGATGTTTCACAAAAATTAAGGGAAGGTTTCTTTATAGAAAAAGCAATACAAAATTTAGAAACGAAAATTAGTGAAAACAAGTAGCGATTATTTAAAAGGGAAGTTACATTCAATGTTATTTAATTGATTTCGTAGCATTGTTTATATCTGTAAATTTAATGTATCTAAATATTACATTAAATTTAAGTATCATTACAATTTGTTAACATATCGCTAAAATGTAATAGTTTGTTATATGATGTAAGACAGTAGTTAATTATTAAGGAGAATTTTTATCTATTATGAATTTGCGAAAGCATTATAAACTATATAAAAGTGGCAAACAGTGGTGCACAATGGCAATTGCGATTATAGCTAGTACAATTACTATGACTACTGCAGTAAATGCTGATACAAATGTTACTAATGTTGGCGAACAAAAAATTAGTGATTCAACACAAAATAGCAATAATTTTAATTTATCGAATTCTAATGAAGTAAAGTTAGCAAATACTAATGTGGAAAATAATACCTCTTCTGATAATTTTACAGAAAAGGTAGAGGAACCTACGAACTCTAATCAAGTTAATGTAAATAACAACCAAACTGACTTAAAAGTTGATAATAGTCAAAAGAATGAAGAAGAAGTAGTAAATACAGCTGATAATATTTACACTACAAGTTCAATAGCTATTAAGCCACAAGCGACTAGTTTTAAAAATGGTTGGGTAAATGAGAATAATCAATGGACTTTTTACACTAATAATCAAGTAACTTCGGGTCGTAATTATTCATACCTTCCTTCAATTAATGGAAATGGGAATAGTTGGTACTTAGTTGATAATGGTGTTGTTCAGTCAGGAGTACAACAATGGGCTGGTTCATATTATGATTTTGATGCAAATAATAATTACCAACGAGTAGATAATAATTATGTACAATCACAATGGGGGTTATGGTACTTATTTGGTAATGATGGCCGAATCCTTACTGGTGTACAGAAGTGGGCTGGTACTTACTATTACTTTGATCCAAATACATACCTTCGTGTAGATAATGATTATCGTCAGTCTCAATGGGGAGATTGGTATATGTTTGGTAATGACGGTCGAATTGCTACTAAGGTGTATCAATGGGCTGGTTCATACTATTACTTTGATCCAAATACATACCTTCGTGTAGATAATGATTATCGTCAGTCTCAATGGGGAGATTGGTATTTATTTGGCAATGATGGTCGAATATTATCAGGATTGCAGAAATGGGCTGGTAATTATTATTACTTTGATCCGACTACTTATTTAAAGATAGAAAATAAAAATATCGTAGTAAATGGAATGAATCTTCATGCTGATAATACAGGAGTTATTTCGGGGGCAAATCGGAATGCTAATTTCTTATTAAGCATTCATGACGCAGCTCTTGATGGTTGGCGTCAATTTGGCGTCTTACCTTCTGTAACTGCTGCTCAAGCAATACTTGAAAGTGCCTGGGGACAATCAGGACTAGCAACTAAAGGTCATAATTTGTTTGGCATTAAGGGTAGTTATAATGGTCAATCGATTATTATGCGGACTGCTGAGTATGGTGCTGGTGGATATTACTATATTAACGATGCCTTTCGTAAGTACCCAAGTAATTATGAAAGTGTAGTTGATCACGGTCGATTCTTGGCTACAAATAGTCGATACCACAATCTTTTATGGAAAAAAGATTATGCTGTTGTAACGAATTACCTTCATGCTGACGGATATGCAACAGATCCAAAATATGCTTCAAGCTTAAATAATGTTATTAGAACATATAACTTAGACACATGGGATAAAGAAGTAATGTAAGTTATATTATGAAATTTATTGTTTTTTTGAAGAAACTATTCATTAGAATAAAAGTAAAGTTGTTGATATCTTATTAACTAATATGGTTGACTAAAAATACTTCCTACAAAAATGTAGGGGGTATTTTTTTATAAAAATATAGCCAATTCTTAAAAAGAAGAAAAGTTGATTTGAAAGGCTATAGTAGGCTCTTTTAAAGATCTTAATTTTACAGTTTTAAGACAGATTTTATGATGTACAATTTCAGTATTGGCTTTCTGACAGTCTAGAGTGATGAATTTCAGCGATTTGCAATTGCGATTGTTCAGAGCATTAGTAATATTTTGGTAAATTTGATATACTTCAGCGAACTTGGGGAATTTATTGGCAATTAAGCTAACAGCATTTTTTCTAATCAAGTATTCATTAATCAATCTCTCAAAGAAGAATATGCATTTCTGGTTGAAGGATAATCATTGAGTTACCATTCTTGCATGAAATAGTTTTTACGCTTTTATAATTTTATATTCGTAACAGTAATTATAAATATTTTTAAGAGGAGAAGATGTCAATTGTCTAAGGTACGTTGGACAAGTTGCATAAGATGAAAACAAGCAATAATTCGGCAGAAACTGTAATTGCTTTCAGCTTTTGAGTATCGATTTTCAATATGTACTCTTTGTATAAAAATGGTCGTTTATACCAGAAAGTATATTTTCAAAAGAATTTGTTCATAACATTGTAAACATGATTTAATAAAAGCTTCTTTATAGAATTATTTAAAACTTTGTAGAAATATTATATAGCAGAGGATATAATGTATATTGTTATTTTTAAATAACGTCTAATTATAGATATAAGTATTTTAAATATAATTTTTGAAGTTTTTAATACAATAAATATATATTATTGAATGGTATTTTGTATAAAAGTGTTTATTAATTAGATGAGAAAAAGTATTACATTGGAGGACTGATAATGAAAGTCAAACGGCTATACTATATTGATGTGTTAAATTGCATTGCTATCATATTTGTTTTATTTTTGCATTCTACACAATTAGCGCATACAGGAAATACTAATCTTACGCATTTTCGTTTAGCTTTAGCAGTTCAATCTATTTGTTATCCAGCTGTATATATTTTTTTAATGAATTCTGGCGCAACATTATTAGATTATAGAAAAAAATATTCTACTATGGTTTTCTTAAAAAAAAGGTTGTATCGGGTTTTAATTCCTTTTCTTTTTTGGTCATTGATATATTATCTTTATAGCATTAGTCATATTGCTTATCCTGGGACGATAATTCATTCTCATCCTAGTTTCACTAATTTTATTAAAGCTTTTGTGAACAATGATATTAACTCGCTATTTTGGTTTTTTTACACAATTTTAGCCCTGTATTTAGTAGCTCCGGTAATATCACCTTTAGTTGAAAAAAATTTGAATATATTATTTTACATGGTAGTTATGTTTTTCTTATGCAGTAACGGATTACAATTTATTAGTAATTTAATAGGAATTAATATTAGAACTTCATTTATTAATCAACCACTTCTTTCTTCTTCTTATATTGGTTTTTTTATCGTAGGATATCTTATAAAGGTTAATTACTTTAGTGAAAAACAACAAATGGTTTTAATGATTGTAGGTATTGGGTCATTAATGGTTAATCTTATCAACGATTTCTTTTATGGTAAAATACATCTATTTGATAATATGGATCCTTTTTTTTATTCGATTGGAATATACCTTTTGATAAAGAAGATAGTGGGACAATTTCCTAATAATAAGAATAAATTATTTACTACCTTGGCAAGCGCTAGTCTAGGTATTTATATTCTTCATCCTTTTGTATATGAATTATTAGATAAATATGTATATGGAGCCACGGCAAACACGTGGGAATCATTTTTGAAATTAATGAATAGCCCTATATATATGTTTTCATTGCCAATAATAACTTATTTTATTCTTACTTTTTCAGTCTTACTTCTAAAAAAAATTAAATTAATTAGAATATTTATTCCATAGTTCTCCAAATTATTATTTTAAATTAGAGAACTTGTACTTAGTATAAAATAGATGAGCATTATTTTGCTATATCAAGAAGGGAAATGAAAAATTGCTAAAAAGAAATACTAAAGATATCTATAATTTTCAAGTCAGTAGTAGTCAGATATTTTTTATTGCCTTTGTGATTTTTTTGGTATCTTCATTTATTCAAGATACTACTTTAGCAGAAGCATTAAGTGGTCGTTTTTTAAGATTATGTTCTTACCTTTCGCTCCCTTTACTCTTATTTAAAATATACTTTCTAGATAAATGGAGTAAAAAAGAATTAATTGTAATCAGTGCTTTGATATTGTTAGGTATGATTAGTTGGCGAATGGCTCATGAATTGCAGTTACTGGTAATAGTGCCATTCGTTATTGGGGCAAAAAATGTTAATTTTAAGGACATTGTAACTTGGTATGTGTACTTAAACGTGATATTGTTGCTTACAATGGCAATTTTTTCATTATTAGATATAATACCTAATTTAATATATCGTGCTGCACCTAGGCCACCAAGATATTCATTAGGTTTGATTTATACATCAAGTCTTGCAACGCACTATTTCTATTTAGTGCTGGCATACTGTTATTTAAGGTTTGGTAAGTTAAAGTGGATTGATTACTTGTTAATTATTATTGGTGATTGCATCTTTATGATAATTACAAACACTAAGTTAGACTTTATAGCGACTTTGGTTATAATACCTGTAATGTTTATTGCACAACGAGCATTTAAGGGTCATAAAGTATCAGAAATTTTAGCATCTTTTTGGTGGATGGCTGTTCCAATTACGTCTTCGATAATAATTTTTGCTTCTTATTTTTATGATGATTCTAATCATGTAATGAAAGTAATTAATGATCTTACTTCTGGGCGGTTAAGCTTAGGACATCGAGCCTTTACTAATTACAATATTAATCTTTTAGGTCAGACGATAGTGGAGCATACATATGGTGGAAGTAAGGGGTTAAAACTGGCTAACCAATTAGATGGTATACACCACTACTTTTTTATAGATTCTTCGTATGTTCGGATGTTGTTATTATGGGGTTTATTGGCATTTATACTTATAATTGTGTGTATGACATATATTGCAATGAGGTCAATTTTTCATCGAACATTTATTTTAGCAGCAATTATTTTGGTAGCATCATTAAACTTCATGTTTGAGCCTGATATAATCAAGATTATTTATGATCCATTTCTATTAGCTTTAGTTGCTACACCTTATTTTTATAATACTCAGGAGGAAAAAGATAAATGAATAAAGAAGATTTTAATATAAAGACTATTTCAAAAATTATTTGGATAAATGTATTTATTATTCTTATTGCAACAATATTATTTGGCGTTGCGGGCAATTTATATGCAAAACATAAGCAACGTACAACATATGAATCTGTTAGAAATATTATGACTACACGAGCATATGATGGCGTTGCGGCAAATGAAGAACTTCAAGCTGATATAAATCTTGGAAATACATATGCTGAAATAGTAGAAAGTAATGATACTGCTAAAGCTGCACATAAGTACTTATCAAAAAAAATGAGGAAACAATACAGTCCAGAGCAAATCGCGTCAATGATAAATGCTGAACCAATAATGCAGACCACTCTTGTTAAGGTAAGTGCGAAAGCAAATAATGCAAATGATTCTGCGGCTATTGTTAATGCTGTTACAAAGGCATCTGCTAATAAGATTCCTCAAAAGGTAACTTCTACTGGTAAAATTTCCCTCTTTTCCAAGGCTACAGCTGATGAGGCTAAGAGTAGCACTTCCCCATCAACTAAAAAACTTACTTTATTGGGAGCAGCAATTGGATTTTTATTAGGTCTCGTATTATCTTTTTCTGCTACTACGTGGGTTTACTTAATTAAACGGAAATAATTATTATATATTGAACAGCTTGTTTTCCAATTTTAGTATAGGTTGTTTTAGGTACTAGTTAATTAGTATTGAATTTTATCAGTATAATATTTATAACTTTTTATTTTAATTCGTGATAATGTTAATTTTAGTTTATTCATCTTTACAGGAATCAATGTTGATTATGATAAATTACCTGCTAAAATATTAAATGTTAGAATATATTTGTTCAATCTTAAAGGGAGTTATAGATAAAAGTGAATAATAAAAAACATTTTAAATTATATAAATCGGGAAAAAACTGGTGTGTTATGGCAATTGCAACATTAGCAGCAACAATGGGATTAATTGGTGTAGTTAATGCTGACACAATTTCGTCTACAACCATTAGTTCGACACCTGAGATAACAAACGGACAGCCAACGACATCAAATAATTCTGTATCATCTGTTAGCGATATTAATAGCGCACAAGAAAAGCAGGAAGTAAGCAATGCGGATAACAAAAGCAAAGAAACTGTTATGATTCCACAAGCTAATACTGCTCCTCAAGCAAATAATGCAAAAGAAAAAGAGCAAACAGCTCCGATACAACCAAAGGCTAGTGAACAGCCAGAAGTAAAAAAAGGCTGGCGACAAGAGCAAAATGGTTGGACATATTATGATAATAACGGGAAAACTAGTAGTGGTCGTGCATATTCTTATTTACCAACAATTACTGCTAATGGAGTAGGTACCGGAAGTAACTGGTACTTAACCGAAAATGGTGTCGTATTGTCAGGAGTGCAAAAGTGGGCTGGAACATATTATGATTTTGATCCAACAACATATCTTCGAGTCGACAACAATTATGTTAAATCTCAATGGGGCGATTGGTACTTATTTGGTAATGACGGTCAGATTTTATCGGGTGTGCAAAAATGGGCTGGAACATATTATTACTTTGATCCAGTAACATATTTACGAGTAGATAATGATTACCGCCAATCACAGTGGGGTGATTGGTATATGTTTGGTCCAGATGGTAGAATTGCGACAAAAGTATATCAATGGGCTGGAACATATTACTACTTTGATCCAGTAACATATTTACGAGTAGATAATGATTATCGTCAATCACAGTGGGGCGATTGGTATATGTTTGGTCCAGATGGTCGTATTCAGACTGGAGCACACCGCTGGGCAGGCTCAGTTTATTATTTTGATCCAGTAACATATCTTCGTGTAGACAATGGATGGCGCGAAGGACTGTACTTTGGTGCTGATGGTCGTCTAGTTAACGGAGGCTTTTCAAATCGTGTAATTAATTGGTTCCTCCAACGAGAAGGTAAGATCACTTATTCAATGTATGGATCTCGTACTGGTGCTGACGGAACCGCAGATTGTTCTGGTTCAATGACAATGGCTCTTCGTACTGCAGGAGCCTCTGTCCCACGAATTATTTACAGTACTGAAACACTTCATGGTTATTTGCTTAATAATGGTTACTACTTGGCTTATGAAGGTCGCGGGACTGCCTCTCTCCAATATGGTGATGTAATTATTTGGGGTAAAAAAGCAGCTAGTTTAGGCGGCAATGGTCACACAATGGTTGCAACTGGCTCTGGCAATAACCCAACTGTAATTTCTACTTGCTACTTAACTCAAGGACAACGAGGCACTGCTATTCAAGAAGTTAACTATGACTGGTATTGGAATGATGATAATAAACCATATCAATATGTTTATCGTTTAATTAATCAGGCAAGAGCTTAATATTAAACGTCTAGTTGATAAATTTATTTATTAACTAGACGTTTTTGTAATTATGGAAGTAAAAAGCAAACTTATATAACCAAAAGTGAATATATGTAACAAAAGTATTACATTAAAGTGTCAAACATTATTGTTTCTTAACATATTATTGGATTATATTGTTCTAGTAGTAAATAACTGGTATCTTAGTAATCGTTGATAATTATTAAAGAAAGTTTAAGATCGGATTTATACAGAAAGGATTATTTCAGCTATATGGATACTAAGAAGCATTATAAGTTATACAAAGATGGTAAGAAATGGTGTGTTATGACAATTGCAGCAGTTGCAGGTATTGTTGGATTGGCAACGAACGCAAATGCTGATGAAATCAACACTACAACATCTCCTGTACAAACTACCCAGGTAGCTGATAATTCTGACACTACTACAGTTGTATCAGCGAATGCTGCTACAGAAACGGTAGCCCAATCAACTTCTTCTGTAGGTGTTCAAGAAGTAGCAGTGCAGACACCTGGTTCAACAACTACGACTAATACCACTGCAGTTCACCCACAAGCAGAACAAGTAAAAAAAGGTTGGGTAAATGAAAATAATAACTGGACATATTATAACAATGGACAAGTAACTAATGGTCGTGACTACACCTACTTGCCAACTATTAATGGTGAAGGTTACAGTTGGTATTTGGTTGATAATGGCGTTGTTCAATCAGGTGTGCAAAAGTGGGCCGATAGTTATTACAACTTTGATGCAAGTAATAACTACCAACGAATTGACAATAGCTATGCAAAATCTCAATGGGGTTCATATTATCTTTTCGGTAATGATGGTCGGATTCAAACTGGTGTGCAAAAGTGGGCTGGTACTTATTACTACTTCGATCCAAATACCTACCTTCGTGTAGATAACGATTATCGTCAGTCTCAATGGGGTTCATATTATCTTTTTGGTAATGATGGTCGGATTCAAACTGGTGTGCAAAAGTGGGCTGGTACTTATTACTACTTCGATCCAAGCACTTACCTCCGTGTAGATAACGATTATCGTCAGTCTCAATGGGGTGATTGGTACTTATTTGGTAGCGATGGTCGAATTCAAAGTGGTTTGCAAAATTGGAAAGGCCAAACATACTACTTTGATCCAACTACTTTTAAGAAGGTAGTTAATTCTGATGTTACTGTAAATGGTGCCAAATATCATTTAGATGGTAATGGTATTGCTAAAGTTGTTTCCAATGTAGATGCTAAAGTTGATAAAGCTTTATCACAACGTGGGGTTCCTTACGTGTGGGGCGGAAACACGCCAGCTGGCTTTGATTGTTCAGGTCTTGTTCAATGGGCTTATGGTTTAGGTGCTTCTTATCGTACTACTTATCAGCAAGCAACGCTTGGAACACATCAACGAGATGTAATGAACGCACCAAAGGGAGCTTTATTATTCTTTGGTAGTGACAGTGCACCTTATCATGTTGCCATTTCTCTTGGTGATGGGACATATGTCCATGCTCCAGAACCAGGCAATGTTGTGAAAATTGGATATTCTCGATACTTCAAACCAAGTTTCTTCATTACCATGTAATTTTAATTTACTTGATTTTAAAAATGTAATTGACAGTACGTTTTGTTATAATAACGGTAAGATAGAAATGAGGAGAAGTTAAATGAAATTAAATAAATTATTTACAACCTTAGCTGCCGGTACTTTAATGGTAACTTTAGCTGCATGTGGCAGTAACAGTGCAGCTAATGATTCTAGTAGTAGCTCAGAAGTGGCTTCTTCGAGTAAAACAACAAAGAAAAGTCATGCAAAAATGAGCAATGAAAAGAATAGTACTACTTCTAATAAAGATGAGACCGAGTCGTCAGAAAATACTAATTCTCAATCAGATGGTTTAAACTCAACTACTAGCTCGAAAAGCAGTTCTAATACCAATAGTAATTACTCTGTAACTTCAACAACGACATCTAATAATAGTAGTCAGGCAATTTCAAATGTTAAAAAGAATAATTCTAATGCTCAACAAAGTCAGGTCACAATGACTGCTACCGATGCAAAGAATATTGTTAAAGAGCATATTGGTAACCAATTAAGTGATCGAGGCATTGCGGGACAATCAATTTCTGATTTGCCATCAATTGATTCAGTCGATGGTTATACTGCAACTCAAAATGGCACTAATAATTGGACAGTTTCTGGTAATGGTCATACTTATCATGTAACAGCCAATTCTGTTACGGGTAATTAGCACTGATTAACATATAGTTAAACTAAATGGTAAATAAAAAAGCTAAATAGTTAACTATTTAGCTTTTTTATTTTGAATTAATACTTCAAATAAGGAGAGAATATGCTTTTATCAGTAATTATTCCTGCTTACAATTGTGAGGAAACAATTATTCGTGCAATTAGAAGTACAGGTGTTTATTTAAGTAATCAAATAGAAGTAATAGTGGTTAATAATGGTTCATCGGATAAAACAGGAACGTTAGTAAAAAAAGAAGTAAGAAATAATAGAAATATTATTTACATTGAATCAGAAAAAGGTGTTTCTAATGCACGAAATAAAGGAATTGAAGCTGCTACTGCAAAATGGATTACCTTTTTAGATGCAGACGATTATTTATTAGATTTAAATAATGAATTAAAAAGCTTATTAATAAAAACAGAAGAAGAATTAGTAGTTGGCAATTATCTAGTTAGCGGATCAACGATTAATTTGTATTCCATGACTAGAGATAAAGATAGTCGTATTTCTGTTATTAATCAGATGTTAGAAAATCCTACTAAGTACATGACGGTATGGGGAAAATTCTATAAGACAAGCTTATTGAAAAAAGAAAATATTAGATTCAATAATAACTTGGCATATTCAGAAGATTCTGAATTTTTGCTTAGGTATGTACTATTATGTAAACAAGTACGGTTTATTAGAGATAATATATATAATTATACCTTGTCAAGTAATTCAACAGTTAGAAGATATAACCCGCAAATGATTCATGAATATGAAAAAGCGATTTTCCAGGTAAAAAAAGATTTAGATGAATATCCTGAATATGAACATGCATTTAAGCTTTTTACATTAATGCAGTTTAATTTGATTATGGTTCATAATGTTTTTATAAAGAATGATAAAGGATCGATAATTAAGTTAAAAGAGCTTTGCCAAAAAAATTATATAAACAATGCATTAAGAATAGTGAGTTTGAAGGATGTAATTACACCTAGGTTACTTCCACTGGTCTTCTGTAAGTATCATTTTTATATTTGTGCTGCTATTATCTACAAATTAAGAGTAAATCAAAATAGTAAAAAAACTAAGTAAGTTGAAATTAGTTATAACGTCTTCTAAGTGTTAACTAATATAGATAAGAAAATTAATTTTATCGTTGGAGGGCACTATAGTCTTTTGATTTTAACTAGATTATTTTTACTTGCCATAAGCGTGGATGAATTTAAGAATTGAGATATTCTATCGAAACGATTTATTGTCTGGAAAATATGGATTGCAGTTTACGTTGCTTATAATAAATCTTACGGTTGCCTAAAAGTGAGAGAATAGATAGATTCTGTTTACTAAGTAGAGGTTAAATACTGACAGGCTGGTATATGCTTATGATTATTGATATATATTTAAATTTGCCTTACGTTGTGATTGCACTTAGCAAATTTAAGCTCTATGACTTTTATATATTTTATTAAGAATGTTGTATTAATCGCTTTAATAGTGATAGAGTTACTCCGTGAAGTAGAGAATATGTCTTGGGAAGTTAAGTCAAATGTCAGCTTAACTTCTTTTTTGATATATTTCAAGTTATAATCGTGATATGATTTACTTGTACATTAAATAAATGAAGGAGTAATAATATAATGACTTCAAAAAAGCACTTCAAACTATATAAAAGTGGCAAACAATGGTGTGTAGCAGCTATTGTAACTTTTGCGGCTACATTAGGACTAGCGGCTGTTAGTACTGCTAATGCGGACACGGTAGCTGCCAATAATTCAGTTCCGCAAGTTCAAGCAGAGCAGGGGAAAGATGCTGTTACTACTAGTCAGTCAAATTTTGATCAAGGTAAAATTAATAATACTGAGGATAAAATCCTCAATACTGCTTCTAAATCAACTGATCCCACAAATTTAACTGGCCATGAAGATAGTCAAAATCAAAAAGAGACTTCTGGTTCTGGTAATGATAAAGGATCTGAAAACAATCAGAATAGAGAACAACAAACTGATTGGAAAAAGAATAATGAAAACCAATGGGTATACAGTGGTAAAGATAGCCAAAATGTAAAGGGCACTCAATATGTTCAATTGCCAACGATTCCAAATACCAATGTACAAGGAAATACTAATTGGTACTTTGTAAAAGATGGTATTGCCCAGTCTGGTGTCCAACAATGGGCCGGTAGTTTCTACTACTTTGATCCAACGACTTACCTGCGTGTAGATAATGATTACCGCCAATCACAATGGGGCGATTGGTATATGTTTGGCCCTGATGGTCGAGTCGTAAGTGGGCTTTATACCTATAAAGGTAATACCTACTATGCTAACCCATCAACATACTTACGTGAAAAGGATGTTTATATTAAGACTGAAAAGGATGGTCACGGGATGCTCTTTGGGAGTGATGGTGCAGCACTATCTGGTGTTCAATCATGGAATGGGGCATATTATTACTTTGATCCATCTACTCACTTGTTAGCTAATAAACGCAATTATGTTCAATCACAATGGGGTGATTGGTACTTAATTGGTGATAATGGTCAAGTGCTATCTGGTGTTCAGCAATGGGCTGGGACTTACTATTATTTTGATCCAGCAACATATTTGCGTGTAGATAATAGCTATGTTCAATCACAGTGGGGCGACTGGTATATGTTTGGCCCTGATGGTCGAATTGTAACTGGTCTCTATAATTATAATGGTAATACCTATTATGCTAATCCGGTAACCTACCTTCGCGAGAAAAATACTTATATCCAAACGGAAAAAGATGGTCGTGGCGTACTACTTGATAAGAATGGTGCGGCATTATCCGGTGTTCAACAGTGGAACGGTACTTACTATTACTTCGATCCACAGACTCATTTACGTGTAGATAATAATTATGTTCAATCGCAGTGGGGCGACTGGTACATGTTCGGTAAAGATGGTAAGATTGTAACTGGTCTTTATAACTACAACGGCAATACTTACTATGCTAATCCGGTAACCTATCTACGCGAAAAGAATACTTATGTTCCTGAAGCAAAAGTTCTTTTAGATGATGATGGAGTTGCCTTGTCTGGCATCCAATCATGGAATGGAGCGTATTATTACTTCGATCCATCTACTCACTTGTTAGCTAACAAACGTAACTATGTTCAATCGCAATGGGGTGATTGGTATCTAATCGGTAATAACGGGCAAGTATTATCTGGACTGCAGGAATGGTATGGTGGTTATTATTACTTCGACCCAACAACATTCTTAAAAGTTACTAATGAATGGCGAAATAATCAATACTTCGGTGCTGATGGAATCCGTTATCAGAATCAATTCTTAAATGATCGTGGACGTCTTTACCGTTTCGATGCTAATGGTAATATGTTAAGAAATCGTTGGTTTAATGATGATAGTGCAAAGAAGAGTTACTATTTTGGCGCTGATGGAGTGGCTTACACAGGACGCCATGTTATTAATGGAGTAACTTATGTCTTTAATAATGACGGTGTTCGAATTGAAACAATTAAATAGTTTTGAGTAGTTAAATTATTAAAAATTTTAATTATTTAAACAAAATCCCTTAAACTGTGATACAGTTTTAAGGGATTTTAAATTTTAAGGAGTACTTATGTCTAAGCAAAAATTTTATCATTGGCTTTTCTGGCCGCTAATGCTACTTACGATTGCGACCTTGATTTGGATGTGTACCAAGATCCAATTCGTCTTTCAGCCATTTTTAACATTTATTTCGGTTGTTTTTGTTCCGTTGATCATCTCTGGATTTCTGTATTATATGTTAAATCCAGTTTTAAAGCTTTTTATGAAGGTTAAAATTGGCCGTTTCCGGATGAATAAGGGAATTGCTAGTTTGTTAATTGTATTATTATTGATTGTAATTGTTGCTGGTGGAATTATGATGTTAATTCCGCCGGTAGTAAAGGAAATTTCTTCTTTGGTTAGCCATTTACCTCAGACGGTTACGGGTTTACAGCACTTAATCAATGATACAATCCAACATTCGTTCTTAAAGAATGTTGACTTAAATTCTTATTACCGCCAGTTTGACCATGAACTTGCCCGTTATGCGCAAAAAGTTTTACAAGGCTTATCTGAACGAGTAGGGGATATTATTAGTTTGCTAACTAATGTAACTGTTGTGACGATTACAGTTCCTGTAATGCTGTTCTATATGTTGAAGGATGGTTCAAGGCTAATTCCTAGTATCCAAAAGTGGCTTTCACCACACCATGCAAAAGAAGTAAATGAACTTCTTGGTAAGATGAATGCGACCCTTTCCTCATATATTTCAGGACAAATGATTGAATGTCTCTTTGTTGGTGTCTTTACATCAATCGGTTACGTAATTATTGGTCAGCCATTAGCAATCGTACTAGGAATTGTGGCTGGTTTGACTAATATTATCCCTTATATTGGTCCATATATTGGAATTGCCCCCGCACTGTTTGTCGCACTAACCATGGCTCCCAATAAAATTATTTGGGTAATTGTGGTTGTGATTGTTGTTCAACAAATAGATGGAAATATTGTCTATCCTAATATCATCGGTAAAACTTTACAGATTCATCCGTTAACTATCATTATGCTTTTGCTTGCCGCTGGTCATATTGCAGGCATTGGAGGGATGATTCTTTGTATTCCATTTTATGCTGTTATAAAAACAGTTTGTGAATACTTCTTTGACATTTACCGGATTGAGCATCCAATCGAAGGAGATAAAAATGTCTAGATTATATAAAAATTGTTTTTATCCAGTCCTGTTGGTTATTAACGCAATCTTAATATGCTTCTTTTTATTCAAATTAAAGTTAATTCCACTAGGCTGGGACACGCAGTTTCACTTAAATCGAATTGAAGAATTATATAGAAGTTTAAAAGCTGGACATTTATTTTCTTCAACTGGAACATATGCTTTTTCACAAATTGGTTTAGCTATTAATCGGTTCTATCCATATTTATTTCTCTATTTATTTGCGGGCTTACGCTTTATATTTAATCCGATATTTGCGTATAATACTGGTATTTTTTTACTAGCTTTATCTTCACTATTTATTTCCTATTATTCGATAAAAACAATTACACATTCGAAAAAAGCAGCATTTATATTTAGTACTCTGTACAATAATAGTGGATATTTATTATTGCAAGTAAGCGTGCGAGGAGATATTGCTGAATATATTGCTTTAATATTATTACCTTTAATCTTTATGGGGGGGGTAAAGACATTTGATCTTACTTCTTTTAAGTGGGTATGGTTGCCAGTAGGAGTAGTATTAGTTTCTTATACGCATATTCTTTCAACAATTATTTTTAGTTTTTTTATACTAATTATAATTATAGTAGAATATAAAAAATTTAATTTGACAGTAATTAAACGTTTAATTATTAGCACTTTTATTGCACTAATTATCTGTTTACCCTTAGTGATAACAATGATACACGCTCAAAGTCGGGAATCGGTTGTAGTTCCCGTTGTACCAGATGTGTTAATAAATGAAGCATTAAGTCCAAGCAGTTTAATAAATAACTCTTTGAATAATCTTAGTCCTAATACTCTTTTAGATGTAAATTTAGGCTTTATTATTTTGCTTGCTGGTATTATTGGATTGTTAGCATTCAAAACTACCGACAAGCGCCTTAAATATATTGAAACTATCGGGTTGCTTTGTTTGATTTTATCGACTAATTTATTTCCGTGGTTCATATTTCAACGGACTCCAGTTCATATAATTCAGTTTCCATGGCGCCTTTTAGGCGTTGCAACGTTTTGTTTTGCTCTAGTTTTTGCAAAATTGGCTAAGCAAAATACTACTAAGTTAGATTTTTGGATTTGGCTCTTTGTTTGCTTAATTAGTTTTACTTACATGCATCAATATGCTTATAATTCAAAAAATAATTTAAGTACTAATAATCTTGGATATTATGAAAAAATAGCTACCAATGCCGTTTATACGGACTACATGCCAGAAAAAACTATGAACGGATTAGATCGAACAAAAGCGTTTCGCTCACACTTAAGCGTTCACCGACATATAGCAGTTATTAATGGGCGCAGGGTAAAACTAAAAGATAGTAATATAAAATCTAAATATAATTTAATCCAATATAAACTTACAGGGTTGAAAAAGAATGAGAAAAATAAAGTAATATTACCGGTTCTAAATTATGGTAGAAATTACTCAAGTAAAGGCAATATAGTTAAAGTATCAAGTGAAGGTGAAACAGAGGTAAAATTTGTACCAACGAATGACTCCCAAACAATAAATGTTTATTTACGGTAACTAAAAAGATCAGGCCAAAAATACCTGATCTTTTTTTACTATTTAATAATAGTGATGTGCATATCCATAATGATTACCGTACGCAGGGTGAGTGTATGCAGGATGATAACCATTATTATAGTTGTGGTAAGCATGGTATTGAGGTGTTGAATAACGATGAACGGGGGCCGTTTGAGCTGGTATCGCTTGGGATTCACTAGTAGCTTCATTAGTTTCGGTTGCAGTAGCAGACGAGGTTCTTTCCTCACCATTACCCCGTGTTGTTGAATGGTGGCTGCTTGTGACCTCGTCACTTCCGTTACCACTGCCAGGATCGTTATAACTAGCACCACCAGGTAAGATGAAGTCCGTCTCATTATAGCCATTGTAGTGTGGCTGCGACTTGTACATCTTTGTTTCGTGGTTAACGACATTCTTAGCCTTTAGTCCTAACTGCGTGCGGATAAGTTTTGAAATACGGTTAATTTCTTTGGGACTAGCGATTTGGAAAGAAACACCTTCAATAGTCGCGTTTTGTCCTTGGAAGTGGTAAGTTTTGACGTTGTTCATTGTCCCATGGTAGTTACCGTAAAGCGTTGCGATGTCATCGATTGGAATATTGGTTTTAACTCCATCTCCTACGGCATCAAGAATCTTATTAGCAGCCCCGATTGAGCCAGAGGTCTTAAATTTATTAATAACACTCTTCAAAATCTGTTGCTGTCGTTTTTGCCGGCCGTAATCATTATTAGGATCATCATACCGCATCCGCGAATACTTCAGTGCGTTTGCTCCGTTAAGGTGCTGTTTGCCTTTCTTAAAGTGGTGTCCTTCATAGTCAAAAGCAAATGGGTTATCAACTTCAACTCCGCCAACAGAATTAACCACTTTTTCTAAGACCCCCATATTGATTACCGCATAGTAATCAATTGGAACATCTAGTAATTCAGAAACTTGCTTAACCGTTTGCTTGGGACCATTAATCGAATAGGCGGCATTGATCTTTACATAATCGGGTCCGTCGCTAGTTTCAACCCGGACTAATATATCACGGGGGATACTAGTCATAGTGATTGTTTGTTTCTTTGGATTAATAGTAAATAATTCAAGAGAATCCGTATTACCACCAGAGTTGCCCCGATCTAAGGCGCCAACATCGGTTCCCATTGCAAGTACTGATACTGGTTCGCCTTTTTGCAGCTTCTTACTAATCTTACCGTCACCAGCGCCAAACACCCCTTTAGCAACTGAATGGACTTTGTGGTATTCGTAAAAACCCCCGGCAACCACTAGAAAGATAAGGAGGCCGATTAAAATCCGCATCCAGTTTGGTGTTCGGTAGTGATGTTTTTGTGGCGGTTGAAAATCGGGGGAAGATTGTTGTTCTTCTCGTTGTAGCCGTTTTTCATCGCGGCGGTTATGTAATTCTTCGCGTTCTCGCCGTTTCCGTTCTTGAACGTCGCGTTGGATACGTTCTTCCATCCGCTTACGGTAATGTTCGCGTGATTCGTGATTATTATTGTTGTCCATATCGAAAAATACCTCAATAAAATAAGTTCTAACTTTATTAATATAGCAGAAATTAAAGCCTAAGTTCAAATGTATCTGGATACTTTAAACTTTCTGTAACTTTTCACAAGGATAGACTTTCAGGAAAAGATGTAATAATATAGTAGAGATATTGCGCAAAATTAAATGAAGAAAGGAAAATAAATTAATGTCACCAAAAGAACTTGCTGAAGCAGTTAATAAACGGCGGACATTCGCCATTATCTCTCACCCAGATGCTGGTAAGACAACAATCACTGAACAACTTTTACTTTTTGGTGGAGTTGTTCGTGAAGCGGGGACTGTTAAGGCGCGGAAAACCGGGAATTTCGCTAAATCAGACTGGATGGAGATTGAAAAAAAGCGGGGAATCTCTGTTACATCATCCGTTATGCAGTTTGATTTTCAAGGAAAACGGATTAATATCCTTGATACCCCTGGACACGAGGATTTTTCTGAAGATACGTATCGGACATTAATGGCGGTTGACTCGGCTGTCATGGTAATTGATAGTGCTAAAGGGATTGAGCCACAGACGAAAAAACTTTTCCAAATTTGTAAGATGCGGGGCATTCCAATTTTTACGTTTATGAATAAGTTTGACCGTGATGCGCGTGAACCATTGGATCTTTTAAATGAAGTTGAAGATGTTTTAGGGATTGAGACTTATCCGATGAACTGGCCGATTGGTTCTGGTCACCAATTTAAGGGTGTTTATGATCGGTTTAATCACCGCGTGGCGTTAACTCATCCAACCGATGAAAATAATCCTTACCTTCCATTAGATGAAGATGGTCATGTTGAAGGCGAGAACCCCTTAGCGGGCGATGGTGAATGGGAAGATGCGATGGATGGTTTAGAATTAGTTGAAGTAGCGGGGAACAAACTTGACCGTGAAAAGATTGCGAAGGGTGATCAGACACCGGTATTCTTTGGTTCGGCTTTAACTAATTTTGGGGTTCAGACTTTCCTTGAGACTTACCTTCAATTCGCGCCAGCCCCAAGTGACCATCGGACGGAGGATGGTGATGTTGTCAAACCGCTTGATCCTGAATTTTCAGGCTTTGTATTCAAAATTCAAGCTAACATGAATCCTCGTCACCGCGACCGAATTGCTTTTGTGCGGATTTGTTCTGGCGAATTTGATCGGGGGATGGACGTTACTTTGTCGCGGACGAAAAAGCCAATGCGCTTATCAAATGTGACAGAGTTCATGGCTGATACACGGGAAAATGTTGAGACCGCCGTTGCTGGTGATATTATTGGGTTATATGACACTGGTAATTTTCAAATTGGTGATTCTATTTATAATGGTAAGAAAGATATTCAATTTGAAAAATTACCACAATTTACACCGGAATTATTTGTCCGTGTTTCTGCTAAGAATGTGATGAAGCAAAAGTCCTTCCACAAGGGAATTAACCAACTAGTTCAAGAAGGAGCGGTACAGCTTTATCGAAGTTACTCCACTGGTGATTATATTCTTGGTGCCGTTGGTCAGCTGCAATTTGAAGTTTTTAAATTCCGGATGCAAAATGAATATAATTCAGAAGTAATTATGGAACCAATGGGTAGTAAGACTGCCCGCTGGATTGATCCAGAACAGCTAGATGAAAAGATGTCATCATCACGAAACATCTTAGTGAAGGATATCCACGATCAGCCCCTCTTCTTATTTGAAAATCAATTTGCTGAAAATTGGTTTAAGCAAAAGTATCCTGATGTGAAGTTGACAGCGAAGTTGTAGATTAATGTAAGAATGTTGTTGCATCAATAACAAAAAGTTTCCTAATTACTAGGGAACTTTTTGTTTTCTTAGGATTGAAAACGCTATAATATAAATGATTAATAAGATTGGGAGTGACTAATTATGAAGTTTACTAAAGGTAATATAAAATGGTACTCGGCATTATTTTCATGTAGTGTATTTCTTATTGGTTCGATAAGTATTGTAAATGCTGATGAGTCGTCTAACTCAAATAATCAAATGCAGCAATCGGTTGTATCAGTATCTGCTAAAACTAATAATGGTCAGAATAATAATTTAATAAAGAAGGATGAGGATAATCAGACATCTGATCAGCAGATTAATATACAGGTAACGCCTTCTTCTAATCTTCAGTCAGTAAATTTAGTTCAGAGTCAAGCCGCTACAAATGGAGTAGTTAACGAAAATGGTAATAATTATTATTATCAAAATGGTCAAAGGCAAACTAATTACTTTTTAAACCAAAATAATAAAGTTTACTATTTTGATAATAATGGTGTGATGTACCAAAATAAGTGGTATTACAACTGGGGGAACTCGTATTACTTTGGATCCGATGGAGCGCGTTACACAAACCAGTTTTTAAATCAGAATGGAAAGGTATACTACTTTGGTGACGGTGGAGTAATGTATCAAAATAAGTGGTATTACAACTGGGGGAACTCGTATTACTTTGGATCCGATGGAGCGCGTTACACAAACCAGTTTTTAAATCAGAATGGAAAGGTATACTACTTTGGTGACGGTGGAGTAATGTATCAGAATAAGTGGTATTACAATTGGGGACATTCGTATTACTTTAAATCTGATGGTGCTCGTGCAACTAATGAAACATTGACAATTGATGGCATTAGCTATTACTTTGATAACGAAGGAATTGCTCATTCAAATAAAGCGTCACAAGTTGTTTCAATTGCTAAACAACAATTAGGTAAGCCTTATATTTGGGGAGCTACCGGGCCCAATGCTTTTGATTGCTCAGGCCTAGTTCAATATGTATATCGTCAAGTGGGCATAAGTTTGCCACGAACAACCTATCAACAAGAGTATCAGGGTAAAGCTGTTAGTTTAAATTCATTACAGCTAGGTGATCTTCTTTTCTGGGGGAATTATGGCAGTGCCTATCATGTCGCAATCTACATTGGTGATGGTAACTTTATTCAGGCACCAACGAAAGGACAAAGTGTAAAAGTAACTAATATCAAATATTATCAACCAACTTTTGCAAGAAGAATTCTATAATAACATAGAAATCAAAATGCTCAGTCAATAGGACTGGGTATTTTCTTTTTTGTTAAGTTAGCTAGGAGCAAACTTTCAATTGAAAACATTGTAATTATGAGTTATATTGTCTTTGTTAAATATTAATCAATCATCTATTGGGAAGGAAAATAGATTATGGACATAAAAAAGCATTTTAAACTATATAAAAGTGGTAAGCAATGGTTTACTGCAGCCATTATTACTACAGTTTCAGCTGGCCTTATTTTAAATTTAGGGGGGGTAGCAAGCGCTGATTCAGCAACCAATGCAAATGATAATGTTGCTGTCAATCATCTTACTGCACAAACGAGTGAAAATAATAAATCTGTATCCTCTAATGTAAGCACTAATGACGTAACTAATAATCAAGAAATACAGAAAGTTCAAAGTCCTAAATCAATTAATCCTAAAGCAGATAATTCTAATCAGCAACAAAATCGTTGGGTAAAGAATGCTCAAGGGCAAATGGAGTATTATCAAAATAATCAACTTCTCAAGGGACGCCAGTATGTGAACCTGCCAACAATTCCTAATACAAATGTCCAAACCGATAATAATTGGTATTTAGTAGATAATGGGATTGCACAATCCGGCGTTCAACAATGGGCTGGTTCTTATTACTACTTTAACCCTTCTACGTATCTTCGCGTAGAAAATGAATATCGCCAATCTCAGTGGGGTGATTGGTATATGTTCGGTAAAGACGGACGAGCAGTTACTGGTCTTTATGATTACAATGGAAATACGTATTATGCTAATCCTACTACCTATCTCCGTGAAACTAATAAGTATATTTCTACTTCTAAAGGAAATATACTTTTAGGAAACGACGGTGCAGCTTTATCTGGCATCCAAAATGTTAACGGTAAGTATTACTATTTTGATCCCGTAACTCATCTTCAAGCTAATAAAGAAAATTATGTTCAATCTCAATGGGGTGACTGGTACCTAATTGACAACGATGGTCAAGTATTATCTGGCGTTCAACAGTGGGCTGGAACATATTATTACTTTGATCCCACGACTTACCTTCGAGTCGACAACGATTATCGTCAGTCGCAATGGGGACTCTGGTATATGTTTGGTCATGATGGCCGAATTGTGACTAAGGTTTATCCATGGGCTGGAACATATTACTACTTTGATCCTACAACTTATCTTCGTGTTGATAATGCCTACCTTCAATCTCAATGGGGTGATTGGTACCTCTTTGGTAACGATGGTCGGATTCAAAGTGGTGTTCAACAATGGGCTGGAACATACTATTATTTTGATCCCACAACTTATTTACGGGTCGATAATGATTATGTAACATCTCAATGGGGATCTAAATACATGTTTGGTCATGATGGCCGAATTGTTACTGGTCTATATAAATGGAGTAAAAATAATCAATTATATTACTTTGATCCCGTAACTTATCTTGCAGTAACTAATAATTATATCAAAGCTAATAATGGCAACTGGTACTTGTTTACAGCAGATGGAACAGCAGCAAGTAAGGTTGCTCCATGGGCTGGTAGCTACTATTACTTTGATCCGGTAACCCATTTACGTGTTGATAATGCCTACCTTCAATCTCAATGGGGTGACTGGTATATGTTCGGCCCTGATGGTCGAATTGTGACTGGCCTAAAGGAATGGTATGGCAACTATTATTACTTTGACCCAACTACTTACCTTAAGGTTACAAATAAGTGGATTGATAATAAATACTTTGGGCCAGATGGTCGGCAAGCAATTTCATCATTGGAAAATATTAATAATAAGTTTTATTATTTTGATGACAATGGTCAGATTATTCGTAACCAATTCAAGAAAATTGACACTTACACTTATTACTTTGGTTCCGACGGTGCAGCATTAGTTGGCAAGCAAACAATAGATGGTAAGAACTACCACTTCGCATCAAATGGTCAACTATTAGGAAATCTTTATGGAGAGATTGTTGATGGCAAGTTTAATATTTATGACTCGTTAAGCAATAAGCTGATTAAGACTCTTGATTCAGGTGATTGGGAAAATATGGCTTATAGTCAGGATTCTTCATCAATTAATAACACTGATGGTTATCTGAGTTACTCTGGCTGGTATCGTCCTTATGGTACGAGTCAAGATGGCAAGACATGGTATAAAACAACTGCCAGTGATTGGCGCCCATTATTAATGTATACATGGCCAAGTAAGGATGTAGAAGCTAAATTTATTAAATACTTTGTTGATAATGGCTATACCAATACTGATTATGGATTAACTAAAGATAATGTAACTAATCTTTCGCAAGATACTGATACCCAGACATTAAATAAATATGCTCGTAATCTTCGCTTCGTAATCGAAAAGAGTATTGCTGCCAATAAGTCAACGGGTCCATTAGCAAATGATATTAATAAGTTTATGCTAACGATTCCTGAATTATCAGCTAAGTCTGAATTGCCGGTAGAATACAGCAATGGCTATGTTCCAGATGTTAGTGGTTCAATTGATAATAACCAGCTAATCTTTGTTAATAATAATTCAGATAATCAAGCTAAGGGTAACACTAGCTATGCTGATAGCAATTATCGTTTAATGAATAGAACCATTAATAATCAGACTAATAATGATAATAGTGATCAGAGTCCAGAATTATTAGTTGGTAATGATATTGATAATTCAAATCCTGCCGTTCAAGCTGAAAACTTTAATTGGGAATACTTCCTATTAAATTACGGTAAATTAATGAAGTATAATGCTGATGGTAATTTTGATGGCTTCCGGGTAGATGCTGCAGATAACATTGATGCAGATGTGCTGGATCAATTGGGACAACTTGTTAATGATATGTATCATACGAAGGGTAACCAGGAAAATGCTAACAATCATTTGGTATATAATGAAGGTTACCACTCAGGTGCTGCTAGAATGCTTAATGATAAAGGAAATCCTGAATTATTTATGGATGCAGGATACTTCTATACATTAGAAAATGTTTTAGGACAAGCTGAAAACAAACGAGATAATGTTAATAATCTAATAACTAACAGTATCGTTAACCGAGCTAATGATATTACTGAGAATACTGCTACGCCTAACTGGTCATTTGTAACTAATCATGATCAGCGAAAGAATGTGATTAATCAAATTATTATTGATAATCATCCTAATGTTCCAGATATTATGGCTAATAGCTATAAGTCGACTTATGCTCAAAAAGCATGGGATGAATTCTATGCAGATCAAGCAAAGACTAATAAGAAATATGCTCAGTATAACTTGCCAGCACAATATGCTCTGCTATTAAGTAATAAAGACACGGTTCCACAGGTATATTATGGCGATTTATATAAAGAAACTGATCAGTATATGAAGACGAAGTCAATGTATTATGATGCAATTACTACACTGATGAAAGCACGTGGTGAATTTGTTAACGGTGGTCAGACAATGACTAAAGTGAATGATAATCTTATTACCAGTGTTCGGTATGGTAAAGGAGTTGCTGATGCATCGAGCAACGGTACAGATCCACTAAGTCGTACTACTGGAATGGCCGTTATTGCTGGGAATAATCCATCGATGAAAGAACAGATAGTAGCAATTAATATGGGACTTGCTCATGCTAATGAACAATATCGTAATCTAATTGATAGTACTGCTGATGGATTAACCTATAATAGTAACGGTTCTGTAAACCCATCAGTTCTCACAACTGATAGTAAGGGTATTTTACGGGTTACGGTTAAGGGTTACAGTAATCCTTATGTAAGTGGCTATCTAAGTGTTTGGGTACCGTTAATTAATGGTACTCAAAATGCTCGGACAAGTGCACAAAAAGTTCGAAATGTTCCTGGAAAAGTATTTACTTCTAATGCAGCCTTAGATTCACATATGATTTATGAAGACTTCTCCTTGTTCCAGCCAGAACCAACTACTGTTAATGAACATGCCTATAATGTAATAAAGGATAATGCAGCCTTGTTTAATCAATTAGGCATTACTGATTTCTGGATGGCTCCTTCCTACACACCGTTTAATATGAGTCGTTATAATGAGGGATATGCTATGACAGATCGTTATAATTTAGGTACTGCAGAGAATCCTACTAAATATGGTAGTGGAGAAGAACTTTCTAATGCGATTGCAGCACTTCATCAGGCTGGTTTAAAGGTCCAAGAAGACCTTGTAATGAATCAGATGATTGGTTTCTCAACTCAAGAAGCTGTTACAGTTACACGAGTAGATCGTGATGCAAAACAGTTAAGTGTTGATGGTCAAACGTTTGCTGATCAAATCTACTTTGGTTATACACGTGGTGGAGGACAGGGTCAACAGGATTATGGTGGTAAATATCTAGCCGAATTAAAGCAAAAGTATCCAGACTTGTTTACTACAAAGGCTGCTTCCACAGGAGTGGCACCTGATCCGAATACTCGTATTACTGAATGGTCAGCTAAATATGAAAATGGTACTTCATTACAAAATATTGGTATTGGTTTAGCAGTTAAAATGCCTAACGGTTACTATGCATATTTGAATGATGGTAATAATAAAACATTTGCGACAACATTACCTGATGCTATATCGTCTGCAGATTACTATGCAAACCAAGAAAATATTTAATATGAAAATGATCTTTATTAACGAATAAATGGCTAATAAAGATCATTTTTTTGGGATATTTGTCAACTGGTATAGTTGACTAAAAATACTTCGGCTCTTCGTCAAGAAGTACTGATAGGAAAAATTGAATAAGATTGATCAAGCAGCTCGCACCTGGACCGTGTGAGTTG